>JAKQYE010000089.1 GCA_023356605.1 Trichodesmium sp. MAG_R02
TTGCCAAAAGCTTATACAGCGAGGCTTTTACATTGAATTAACTGTTTTCTTGATATACCTAGGTTTTAGCTATTTTTAGTTTTTTTAGGTATTAGGTGTTAGGTATTAGGTGTTAGGTGTTAGGTGTTAGGTGTTAGGTGTTAGGTGTTAGGTGTTAGGTATTAGGTGTTAGGTGTTAGGTGTCCAGTATTAGCAAGGGAAATACCTAAAAAAACTAAAAATAGCTAAAACCTAGGTATATCAAGAAAACAGTTAATTCAATGTAAAAGCCTCGCTGTATAAGCTTTTGGCAAAGAAAGGGAGGAATATTTTAGTTTATACAAAACAGGGGATTAGTAAACCTCAATTAGTAAAAAATCAGAAAATATAACTATCAAAAAGTGAGCTCTTTTTTGATAGTTATATCAATTATGATTCTCACAGAACAAGTAAGAATTGTTCCTCAGCTTAATTACTATGTTATATAAGTGGTTTACGAATTCGTTAAAGTGAAATTAAATTTGTCATAATATGATGATGCTTGCTGTAGATAAGCGAAGTGAATAATTGGGGGAATGTAACATCAAATAAAAAAGGTTTTCAACCCTTAATTATTAACGGCAGACCAGTCAAATCAATCAATCAATCAATTCTACAGCAATCCTATTCTGTTCGTGGCAAAAATATTACTGCTTCTTAGGAAACAGGGTACAGGTAACATAGAATAGGTAAGAGTTTCAAAACTTTTATTTACTTTTTGATTTGTCGCAACCTATGCGCGGATTGCTATATAATAAGAAAAAATATCAACTACAATCAGAATTAAAGGATTCTAAAAGTAGTAATAGAATCAAAAGATTATCGACAAAAATAAATTTAAAGATTGATGATTATCTACATAAGACTAGCAGATATATTATTAATCGTCTGATAGAGAACTAGATAGGAATTTTAGTAATAGGAAATAATCCTAACTGGAAACAAGGTATAAATCTGGGAAAAAAACAATCAAAATTTTATTCAAATTCCTTTTTTGAAGTTAATTGAACAACTAAAATACAAGGCCAAATTAGTAGGAATCAAAGTAATAATTAATGAATAGAGTTATACTTCAATTGCAAGTTTTTTAGACTTGGACGATTTACCAGTTTATCAAAAAGGTGTCAAATATAGATTTAGTGCTAAACGAGTGAGAAGAAGACTTTATAAAGCTTCAAATGGTCTCAAATACAATGCTGATGTCAATGGAAGTTTCAATATATTACGAAAAGCAGTCCCAAACGCTTTTAGCAATGGGATAATGGGTGTTGTAGTTCACCCCGTAATGGTTACCCTTAATTAAAACTAGGTAAAGGAATATTTTTCTATAGATTTAGTAACTATACCTTTGGCTTGCTGATTAATTATACAGCAGTTTTTATGTCGGTCGACCACAGTAGTGACGCAAGGCGAATGCGACATGAAACGCATTTTTGTTATGCAACGTCCCTACAAAGTTTTAGTTATGGCGATGTAGTTAATCAATTTGAAAAGCGCTGTAAAAGTATTGACATATAAAGGCCTTAGTCTTATTTACAGGACTTACGGAAAGGCACTAACTGTAGTGTAAATATCTAAAATAATTATCAAAAATACACTATATATAGCGGTACTGCGTAAGTCCTGATTTAGTTAGGAAAAAGTGGCAGAAGTTCGGTGGTAAAAGGCAGAAAAAGTTAGGATTTCGGGCACTCCCATGGCATAAAAATCAAGGGACAAGTATATCCGACTACCCTCACGGGGTGACAAGTAAGCTTAATGGTAGATATAGTAATAATCTGAGACAATAAATTGAATAATAATTCAACTTAAAAAGGAATGAGATTTTGAGCTGGGAGGTAGCGATCGCCAATTTACTCTTATCCACTTCACTCTTATCCACCATCTGGGTTGATTATTTATTCATTTAAAATGTTTTGGAAATAGTTAAAAATATGATAAAAAAGGGTTAGTAATTACAAATAAAAATCAATAAAAGTGAATATGTTAGGATTTTATTAAGACCATATTAAGCAAATATTGAGTCCATTTCAAGTAGTAACATTAAAAATATTATTATAGGTGAGTATCGCCACATAAAACTGTACAAATATCAAAATCAAGTAGTTATTTTCCCCTGCCAATAAAATTAGTGTGCCTTGGAAGAAAAGGGCTTTGCCTATATATTGGTATATTTTAAGTCATAAAGAAGCTAGCAATTTAACCGAACAAAAAGCCGTAATTCCTCCAGTTATAAGATTATTAAAATGCTAGAAAATAATGATAACAGCAGATAGAGAGTTTCATAGTATTTTCTATCCCATTGGTTGAAAAAATATCAGAGGCTAGATGTATATTTTGTTTTGAGACAAAAAAATCAACCATGATTAAACGAGGTAAAAAATATTGCCAGGACTTACGCAGGCAAACTCCGCAAACCCGGTTTATCGTAGATATTTATGTGTTAAAAACAATGATTTACTTTCTTAAGCGGGTTTCTTTGGGTAAGTCCTGATTCTTTGTTAGTTACTTTTTCTGTAAGCATTCAGCTATCAGCTATGAGCTAGAAGGAGGAATAAGAAGAATTAAAAGTCCGACACAGGAAAGATGATCAGCTAATGGTAAATAATTTATTGCTTTAATGGATATTTTTGCGCAGCATGACCAATGGAATGTCCTCGACGTGACTACTACAGTGCTGAATGCTTACCTCTTTAATTATTTAGCAAATGAGAACACCAATCACTCCAGCTACCTGCATAAAGTTTTCCTGTATTAATACCCGCCATTTTTAAGGACCATAAATTTACACAAGCAGTTACACCAGAACCACAATAGACAATAATATCTTTGGCATTTTTGACCTGTTCCCAACGAGAAACTTGTTCCGAAATTTTAGCCTTACTATTTTCATCAGTAACTTGTTTCCAAGGATAATTAACTGACCCTGGAATATGACCAGCGATAGGGTCAATAGGTTCATGTTTTCCTAAGTAGCGATCGCTATCTCGCGAATCAACTAAAACAACTGCCGATAAATCTTTTTGGGCTTTAACTGTTTCTATATCTACAACCATTTTGGGTTTAATTTGAGGTTGAAAGAAACCATTATTTTGAGTAGGAATTTCATTGGTAACTGGATATTCTTTTTGCCACCCAGAAAAACCCCCATCCAAAAGACCGACCTTGTCGTGACCCATATATGTTAATAACCACCATAAACGGGAAGCAAAAGCAAAGCGAGAATCATCATAAGCTACTATGAGAGTTTCTTGGTGTCTAACACCTATTGTTGCTAATTTTTGTGCAAGTTGATATGGATCAGGCAATGGATGACGCCCACCATATTTTTGTACAGGGCCAGAAAGGTCTTGGTTGAGGTCTAAATAGAATGCACCAGGGATATGACTTTCTTGATATTCTTTGTTGCCTAATTCTGTGTCTGCTAGGGAAAAACGGCAGTCAATAATAACTAGGTTTGGATCACTCAGATGATTTGCCAGCCACTGAGTAGAAATAAGGAGACTTGTATTAGTCATGTTCATGTCAAATCAGGTTTTCTTCTTTTAGTAAGACTTCAGGATAAGTGGTATCACTATTAGGATTTTGCGATGATTGCTTAACCAAAGTTTTCTGAATAAAAACAACTAAAGCAACTAATAATAATATCACAACTATCCCTAAAGTTATCTGGCTCATTCTGAGATTATTAAAACTTTGATTTTTGATGTTATTAATTTTAGACTTTGGATCAAGTTCATTTTGTTTATTATCAGAAAAACTACCCAAGTTAAAATTAGGTGAGGAATTTAATTTCAAATCAAATTCTTGACCCCAGGTAGGATATTCATCAATGTATCTTTTGAACAATAATTTTATTCTTTTAATTGAATCTAGTTTTAATTCTAGTAGTTGACTCCTAATTAGATCTATAATTGGACTTCTATCTGGCAATTCATCAGATTCTAAGAGTATATGTAACCAACTATTAAACATGCTAACTTTTGCATTAATACCTTCAGGATGTAATTTACTATTTAATAGGGTAGCGATCGCTTTAGAATTTCCTTGTCTGGCAAGCTGGATAAATCTATACTGAACCATCATTAATTACCTTTATTTTAGGGAGTAAGGAGTAAGTAGGGACACTGGATGGAATATTCATAGAGAGTAGTAATACGATTTCAGGGAAGTTAAAAGTCAAAAGTTATGAATTAAGATTTTATAGGCTCAAAACTTTAAGGCGCTCGGTAATTTTAGGCAATTATCGTACATCTAAAGCTTTAAACTATCTGTAACATTTTTTTCACTTTTGGTGTTATTCGGGAAATAGGTAGTCGAAGAGAACAAAAACAATTGCGCCTTAGTAATTTGATAAATACTATATTGGTCAGCTATCAGCTTTATTCCCTTTAGTTGACAATTCAAGCTCCTCATTATCCTGCTTCAATTCTCTATCTTTAATTATATTAAAACTTTTTTATATAAGCTGTAACTGTGTTAATGTTTGATAATGTTATTACTATTTCTTCTTTCTTTCCTCTACTTTACCTTTTAATTTTCCCTACCCTAATTGCATAGTCAGCATAGCTTTGATATTCTTTAATTTTTTTTCTAGCTTCCTTATATTTGGGATGGGACGGTGGAACTATTTTCATGAATTCCGTTGCGTCTTGCCACTGACTTGCTATTGCTTCCCATTCTATTTTTGATTGAGCAGACTGAGCCATTTGTGCTGCATTAATAGCTCGGTTTACAGCTAATGTAAATGGGTCAGGTGGCGGTAAAACAATAGTTGTTCTCGGAATAGATACAAATTGTTTCTCCACAGAAGATTGAGGTGTAGGTTGAGTTTTTATTTCTCTAGCTTCTGGGTTTTCAGAATTCACTTGTTTGGGTATTGGTGAAGGAATTTCAGTTACTACAAATACAGGAGTTTGAGAAACTAATTCCCATCGAGAAAATCCATATACACCTAATCCTAGTAAGGGAATAATTAGGAATACTAAAAGATTTTGCTTGAGAGTTTGATGTAATTTTTTCAGGGAATTATTTTGGGAGTTAATTAGTTTATTTTTATAAGCTTTCTTTCGGAAATTTTTGGATTTTTTGATTTGACTTACTCCATAATCAACCCTGGATTTTGCTAATTTATCATCTATATTCTTGAAATTAATCTGGGATTGATTTTGATTTCGTGGATTGACTTTAGAACTTTTTGCTTGAGTATAATGATTTTTTTTGCTTAACAGAAAAAAACTTTTTGAGATAAATTCAAATTGATATAATTTAGTAGCTACTATTAGCCAAACAATAATAAATATAAATATAAGTAATTTATCCATAACTGATTCAGGATATAAAAAACGTTTTTTTTCTAATATAAAAACTGTATAATTCAGGTTAAGCCAAGGTAGGATTAATGTAGATACTAAAATAGCTGCCAAGGTACTAATGATAGTAACTAAACAGGTATACAAAGCTTTGCACCAACTTATAATCCCTGGGAAAATAAATAAATTATCAGGATATTTTTTAGAAAACGCTTGCCGAATAGCACGAAATAATAAAATCAAAAAATGATGTGCAAAGGCAAAAATAGGAATCAAAAGAAATAAAATGATAATACTCAAACAAACTAATATTTCTAAACTGCCCCTTAGTTGTTCCCAAAAATATACTCCTAGTTCAAAATTTCTGATTATGGTAATAGCAAAAATCAAAAGATAAAGCATAATTAAAGCTTTTAACCAAGAACTAGGATAAGGAAACCATATTGGTAAGTAGAATTTTTTCGGTTTGTTCATGATAATAAATGTTAAGGAGGAAAAATTGACAAATTACAAGTTTATACCACAACTAACAGCAGATGGTTCATGGACTTTCTTTTCCCCCGAATTTGGTGAAACCTTTCACTCTTATTTTGGGGCTCAACAAGAAGCCAAATATAAATTTGTTTACCCAGTTCAACTATTATCTAGAATAGATCGATCTGTAGTCTATATACTTGATATTTGTTATGGACTAGGGTACAATACCGCGTCTGCATTAACAGCTATTTGGAGAGTTAATCCTAGTTGCAAAGTTGTGCAAGTGGGACTAGAGTTAGACCCAGAAGTGCCAAAAGCAGCGATCGCCAAAGGTCTTCTGGATAGTTGGCCTGAACCTGTACCAGAATTATTAGCAACCCTAGGCAAAACCCATCAATTACAAACAGATCAAATTGAGGCCAAACTTCTAACAGGGGATGCAAGGACAACTATTCAACAATTAAGTAATTTTAGCTTCCAGACAGATGCTATATTTCTAGACCCCTTTTCCCCACCTAGTTGTCCCCAACTCTGGACAGTAGAATTTTTATCCTTAGTAAGTAGCTGTCTTAAAGCCGATGGTATTCTGGCAACTTACTCCTGTTCTGCAGCAGTCAGAACAGCATTACGTGAAGCTGGCTTAAAAATAGGTTCTACAATGCCAGTAGGTAGGCGATCGCCAGGAACAGTGGCCAGTTTTGTGGAGAAAAATTTACCCCCACTTTCTCAAAAGGAAAAAGAACACTTACTTACTCGCGCTAGTATTCCTTACCGTGACCCACAGCTATCAGACTCTTCTGAAACCATTGTGCATCGCCGCCAGTTAGAACAACAAAAATCATCCTTAGAACCTACATCCCATTGGAAAAAACGCTGGCAAAATATAAAGTCAAAAGTCTACCCCCCCCCATTAGACCCTAACTGCTAAAACCCTTTTCTGGAGTGGAGAAAATGGAGGGATGGGGTGCTGACAGGGGTAAGTTTTTTTCCATTGGGGTAAGTAATCATTTTCACCGAAAGATTCGGTTTAAAGCCTCGCCCATAAGCGGGCGACTTTTTAGTTGATTTTTTTCCATAGGTTATGTTATTATCCTTTTTAGTTTAAAAGTCATTCTATGAAAGCAAGATTTAAGTACCTTATATATCCAGCATTGGGACAAAAGCGACGATTAGCAAGGCTCCGAAGGTTGTGTTCCCGTTGTCTGGAATGATAGTCTAGCTTGCTGTCAGGAAAAGTACAAACTAGGAAACAAAAAAGCGACTAATTCTGAACTACAAAAACAGTTTATTACTCTGGTTAAAAAGACTCAGGATGGAGTTTGGCTTTCAGAAGTCTTTTGCACTTGCCACTACAGCAATCTTTAAACGATGTTTACCAGGGTTTGTAACTGTTGGCTAAAATCTGAGATTATCTCTTAAAATCTGGAATTATCTGTTTTATGATACTAGGATTCAAAACTGAATTACACCCCACAAACCAGCAAAAAACGCTGCTGGCTAAACATGCAGGTGTAGCGCGTCATGCTTACAATTGGGGATTATGGTTAACTAGAAAGATCCTTACTCACAATTCCAATAATCCTGATAGTAAACTTAAATTTCCTACTGCAATATACCTGCATAAACTTTTAGTAGCAATAGTTAAACCTAATAACTATTGGTACTATGAAGTATCTAAAACAGCGCCTCAATATGCTTTAAG
Organism: Trichodesmium sp. MAG_R02; assembly: GCA_023356605.1. GTDB lineage: Bacteria > Cyanobacteriota > Cyanobacteriia > Cyanobacteriales > Microcoleaceae > Trichodesmium. Next base: position 7,510 of record JAKQYE010000089.1, read on the forward strand.
GCATTTATCCAATGCTTGGAAGCGTTGTTTTAGTAAAGTGTCGGGGTGTCAAATAACGTTTCTTAATTCAAAAAATAAATAATTCTAAAAATTATGGTAGCGGTAGCAATTCTAGCAGCTGGACGTGGCACCAGAATGAAGTCAGACTTACCCAAGGTCTTACATCAATTAGGTTCCTACACCTTAGTCGAACGAGTTCTGAAAAGTTGTGTTTCTATTCAACCATCAAGAATAATGGTAATAGTTGGTTATCGTGGAGACCTTGTCCAAAACTCCCTCCTAGATAATAAAAATAATATTGATAATGATAATATTCCTACACTAGAATTTATAGAACAGACGGAACAGTTGGGAACTGGTCATGCTATTCAACAATTGTTACCCTATCTCAAAGAATTTTCTGAGGATCTGCTGGTATTAAATGGAGATGTACCATTATTAAGACCTGAAACTCTCAAGCAGTTAATAGATAGCCACAAGGAGAATCAAAATTCAGCGACTATCTTGAGTGCTAATCTACCATTACCCAAAGGTTATGGTAGGGTATTCTGTGATACAAATAATGTCGTGACTCAAATAGTAGAAGATCGAGACTGTACTACTGCCCAAAAACAAAACCATCGGGTCAATGCTGGAGTTTACTGTTTCAACTGGCCAGCTTTGGCCAAGATATTGCCTGAACTAAAAGCGAACAATGACCAACAAGAGTATTATTTAACAGATGTGGTTCCTCTTCTTAATCCTGTTATGGCAGTTGCAGTGAATGACGATCAAGAAATTTTTGGTATTAATAACCGTAAACATTTAGCTACAGCTTATGAGATTTTGCAGACGCGACTCAAAGATGATTGGATGGAAGCCGGAGTAACTTTGATAGACCCTAAGAGTATCACTATTGATGATACAGTTTTGCTAGAAAGGGATGTGATTATTGAACCACAAACTCATATTCGAGGTTGGACTGTGATAGGTTCTGGTAGTCGCATAGGACCAGGAAGTTTGATTGAAAATAGTCAGATTGGTAAAAATTCTTCGGTTTTGTACTCGGTGATTTCTGATAGTATGGTGGCCGATAATACTCGTATTGGCCCTTATGCACATCTACGGGGTGATTCTCAGGTGGGCTCTCATTGTCGGATTGGTAATTTTGTGGAGTTGAAAAAAGCTCAGGTGGGCGATCGCTCTAATGCAGCTCATTTATCCTATTTGGGAGATGCAACTTTGGGAGAAAAAGTAAATGTTGGTGCTGGCACTATTACTGCTAATTATGATGGGGTGAAAAAACATAAGACTAAGATTGGCGATCGCTCTAAAACTGGTTCAAATAGTGTATTAGTTGCCCCTGTGACTTTAGGGGAAGATGTGACGGTAGCTGCAGGTTCAGTAGTGACAAAGAATGTGGAAGATGATAGTTTAGTTATTGCTCGGACTCCACAAACTGTGAGAAAAGGTTGGCGCTTGAAACAGTCGGATATAAGTACGTAAAAGAAAAATAACTCAGACGTTGCATAACAAAAATGCGTTTCATGTCCCATTCGCGTTACGTCCCGCTCTGTGGTCGGCCGACATGAAAACTTCTGTAAATAAAAAATTAAACGAGGTGGGTATCATTTTGTCTGCTTGTGGAGGCGTAAGACGTTAGTCAGCCTGTGAAACAAGAAACTTCAGCAAACGAGGTAGAAATTGTCTCTGTTTTAGAAGCTCCCGTTATCATCTCTGATTTAACGGGAGAGAACTTCACTAGTTCAATATTTATAGGACTTACGCAAAGAAACCAGGTTTTGACAGTAAATCATTGTTTTTAACACATAAATATCTACGAGAAACCGGGTTTCTCAGTTTGCCTGGGTAAGTCCTGATTTAAATCAAGTATTATATCAATTCAACAAATATTTGCTACAAATAAATAGGGATTTTTTAGAAGTCAGGATTCAGGAAAACCGAGTAGAAATGAATAGCTTTAATACCATTTTTAGGTTGTAAATTATCTTTATAGTCAAAGAGACATCTCCTGTAAAATCTTTTTCTTTGCCTTACTATTCGTAACATTTTTGTAAAAAATTGGTATTAATTTGAGAAATGCGGTCGGGTAAGACCCATCAATACCTGTAGATGACTAACCATGGACCGTATCAGCTTCAGCAGGAAATCAAGATCAGATTGTCACAGCCTATGTGAGGCTTTGTCCCAGTTTTAGAGAGCAGTAGTTTATGCATTTAATTGATTATATCATCGTCGGGTTTTACCTGTTGGCGATCGTTTTGTTTGGCATATTTCTCCAGCGGAAAGCCTCCGGTGGTATAGACTCTTATTTTTTGGGTGATCGGAATATGCCTTGGTGGGTATTGGGAGCTTCCGGAATGGCTTCCAATACAGACATTGCGGGAACAATGTTGATAACGGCTTTAGTCTACGCCTTGGGAACAAAAGGATTTTTTTTGGAACTCCGGGGTGGTATTGCCTTAATTCTAGCAATGTTCATGATTTTTATGGGCAAATGGAATCGTCGGGCCCAAGTTATGACCTTAGCGGAGTGGATGCATTTACGTTTTGGAGTCGGACGAGAAGGAAATATTGCCCGCATAGTTAGTGCCATTGCTGCTATTATCTTGACTATTGGTAGAATTAGTTACTTTGCCATAGGTGGGGGTAAATTCTTAGGAGAATTTATTGCGGTCGATGCGCGCCTGGCTTCAATTTTCATTATTTTCCTGGCATTGATATACACTGTCCTCAGCGGTTTTTATGGGGTAGTCTTAACAGACTTGTTTCAGGGAGTATTGATTTTTTTTGCTATTATCTATATCTGCGCGATCGCTATCCAACTGCCCCCTCTTCCGGAGACATTTGCTATTTCTATTCCAGGAACCAATCAATTGCAGGAATGGAATTTTAGGGAGTGGAGTAGTATATTCCCCTCCATGGCAGTAGACTTGCCTGGAGACTATGGCCGTTTCAACTTGTTCGGTCCTATCCTTTGCTTCTATCTGCTGAAGGTCTTGATGGAAGGGTTTGGGGGTATCGGTGGCTATATGATGCAACGATATTTTGCTGCCAAAAGCGATCGGGAAGTGGGGTTAATGTCCCTGTGGTGGATATTCTTGCTTTCCTTTCGCTGGCCTTTGGTAACGGCTTTTGCTACCCTGGGTATTAATTATGGTATTACTAATCAAGTAATTTCTGACCCGGAACTGGTCTTGCCAACAGTTATTGCTACTTACCTACCAGTGGGAATTAAAGGATTGATATTAGCTTGTTTTATTGCTGCCGGAATGTCTACTTTTGACTCCCTAATTAATGGTGGTGCTGCTTACTGGGTGAAGGATATTTATCAAGCTTATCTTAATCCCCTAGCTGATAACCGCAAACTGATGGTTCAAAGTCGCTGGGCATCGGTGATTATAGCCATGGTGGGATTAGTATTTAGCTTCAGTATCTCTAATATCAATGAAATTTGGGGATGGTTGACTCTGGGACTGGGGACAGGTCTGGCGGTTCCTCTGCTGTTAAGATGGTATTGGTGGCGGTTTAATGGCTATGGATTCGCTACGGGTATTGCCGCTGGCATGATAGCCGCAATTATTACTAAGGCCATCGTCTTACCTTCCTTACTAGATCTGCAAATTGCCGAATTTATCCAATTTCTAATTCCTAGCATTTGTTCCTTGGCAGGATGCATTGTTGGCACTCTGTTAACCCCAGCAACGGAAAGGTTAGTCTTGGAGAACTTCTATACTGTCACCCGCCCCTTCGGTTTCTGGAAGCAGATCGCTGCTAATGTGCCCCGCAATTTTAGGGTGAAAATTATATTAGAGAACCAACGGGATTTGCTGGCAACTGCGATCGCAGTTCCTTGGCAAATAGTTTTGTGCCTTACGGGAATTATGTTTGTGATGAAACGTTGGGATAATTTCCAAATTCTATGTCTTTTGCTGATTGTACTTTCTATCTGTTTGTACTTTGCCTGGTACAGATATCTAAAAGTTAAAGATTGAGAATTGTCCCATTTTAAATTTGCCTGGCGATCGCTTTCACTAGCTCAGGACTTACCCACAATATGAAAAGATACACCATCTGCAGTGGTTGACGGCCGCTCCCCTACTAGATAAGTATTTCTGCGTAAATCCTGTATTAGTTACAGCGCTTTTCAAATTGATGAACTACATTGCCATAACCAAAACCTTGTAGGGACGTTGCATAAGGGCGTCCCTACTGTGGTCTACCCACATGAAAACTGCTGTAAATGCTTATGAGCAAAAATTGGCACTTCCAAGTTGGGTTTCGTTCTCAGACCCAACCTACAATATTATAATCAGGTCTTTGTCTAATGTTCTATCTTGTACCAATGCTAGATGAAGAAAGCCGGGAGCAAGATATTCTGAGTGTAGTTTCTCTTGACAAAATAATCACGATACACCAACATTATAATGACAACTACCAAATTATTCAACACTCAGGAGGTTTCTGAGATGACGGAAAAACTATCTTGTCCTAACCTAGAAGAGGCAGATGCTTTGCTATTAGAACTCTTTGAGGAGGTTCAAAAGTGGGAGGGTTCTCTAGCAGGTGGTAGGAAACTAGGTATGGGGGCAGAGGCGGTTGAGAGTTTGCGTCAATCTAAGGTTAGTTTCGGTCATCCCAGAGATAGGTTAATTCGCCTCACAGAAGATACTTTCAAAAATAGCGGTACTGAACTGAACGAGTTTTACAAACAGCAGATGGGAGAGTGGGACTTCTATTATATGAGGTTAACCGTGGATTTGCGTCCGGAGCCGGTTGCTAAATTCTGGCGGCTGACTTGTGAACTTGATTTTGAACCGAAAGGAAAGGGTGAACCAATTGTGCAAACTCTTTTCCCAAGTCAGCAGTGGCGATCGCTTATGAGTTTTGGTGTAGGAATGGAAGTTGGTTTGAATGGTAATTTAGATTGGGCCATCGGAGTGGATAACTCTGAGTTAGATAGATTGCTAGAGTTGCTGCCTGAAGAACTCAAGGCGAATGTTAGCAGTAAGAATGATTTTAAGACATTTATGGCCATTGCTGGCTACCGATATGAACTGGGTCGTCCGGAAATCTTGACCAATGGGGAAGGGAATTCTACTTGCTACTGGCGCATTCAGGATAATCAGTTACAGAAGATCGGGACGGCAAAATTTGGTATAGTTTTTAAAGTGCCTAAGGGAACTGCATCTATTACTGTGGAAGGTAAGGTTTGGGCGGAACCTAGTATTAACTGGTTAACTTCCAATTTAGAGGATATAGTAGCTAAGTTATCACAGAAGTTTCAAAACCTATTAGGACAGGAAGAAGAAGCAGCTAGTCACTTTCCTCGCGTATGTTCTAAGAGATGGAATTTCAAACTTCCTCAAGCAGTTTAGCTATTAATGTCAGTTAATTAGAGGAAAAATCTGTGGCTCAAACCTACTACACTTTTCGCATTTGTCTAGCCAACGAGAAATCTGTTCAGGTCGAGAAGTTTGGCGATCGCCATGAATCTATGGGAGGAACTCGTAGAACGTTTCGTTATGAGGAAAAACGAGAGGAAATTGAATCCCAACTTCAACCTGTCTTGGACAACACACTAAATAATACTCAACAGGCACGAGAACTGGGAGAAACTCTATTCGAGGCTATCTTTGATGATGTTTTACGTCAAGAGTTTGTCAATTTCTATCAAGATGTGGTGAGAAATCAAAAACAGCTTTTACGAATTGAGCTTGATATTGATGAGCAGGCGATGCCTAATGTAGCGGCATTGCCTTGGGAATTTATGTGCTTGCCTGCTAGTCTTAATTTAGGGGGGTGCAGGTTGGCGACAAACCCAAATCTTGTTTTCTCCCGTCGTCGTCTACAGTCCTATCCTCCTAACCTAATAAAGTTAGAAAATGGTGAAAAGTTAAGAATTGCTCTGGCGATCGCGGCTCCTAAAGATTTAGACCATGTTGAGTATCAAGAAGTGGAGGAAGCATTAAAGCTTTTGGCCCAAGAACAAGGAGAGCGAATTGAATTATTGCCAGTTGTTAATCCAGCAACTCCCATTGCTATTAATCATTTATTGGAACAGAAACCTCATATTTTCCACTTTATTGGTCACGGACAAATGCAGAATGAAGCGGGGGAAGATGTAGGACAAATTGCCCTAGTAAAAAAGATATTGAATAAAGCTTTGTGGGTGGATGCTAACTTCTTTAGTGAACTTTTTGAACAGTGGACTCCAGGAGTTGTGATGTTACAAGCTTGCGAAACTGGAATGCTATCTGCTTCTAAGGCTTTTGCTGGTGCTGCATCTAAAATTGTGCAAATGAATATTCCTGTTGTTGTGGCAATGCAGTATAAGGTTTCCAATGCGACGGCAAGTGAGTTTGCCTGTGAATTTTACGAACGTTTAGCTAAAGGGGAACCGGTTGACGTTGCTGCCCAGAAAGGTCGTCGCATAATTGGTTTGAACACTGTGTATCGCAAACGAGATTTTGCTACTCCTATTATTTTCATGGGGGTGGAAGATGGTTCTCTGTTCAAAAGTCCTGTCAAAAGTCCTGAAAGAGTCAGATTTACTGACATAGTGGTTAGGAGTAGTAGCCAGGGCAACCAGGAAAATTCCCCAGATTTGGATTTTTCTGGGATGCCTCTAGAGAGTATCCAGGAAGCTTATCGACAGGCTTTACCTCCAGATGCTAATTTGTGGGGAGATGGAAATTTGGAAGAAAACGATATTTCACAAATTTTAGAAAGATTGAAGAAATTTGGACGAATGGAGGTATTTTACCAGGTATTAAGTCAAGATAAAAATCTCTCTGCACAGATGGCTCAGGAAATTCAAGCTCAAGTAAAAAAGTATCCAGAAGAAAATAAAGCTCGAGAAACAGGAAATTTTTTTTCTGAAGAACAAAAATATTATTTGATTATTACTATATCATCTGAACCTGCTGATAATAATCAATTTACTTTGCATAGTTGGTTAGTTATGGGGGAGCATGAAGACTCTTCTGAATATCTAAATAATTGTCAATCTTTACTCAATTATAATGAAACTGAATCGGGAATTAAATGCCAATTGAGTCAAGTTGAAAACTTTATAGATAGATTTATTCAAGACTCTTCTAAGCCTGATCTATCAAAAAAGGAAATCAAGGAATTAACCATTGAAATTTTCCTGCCTATAGATTTACTTCATACAGAAGTTGAATGGTGGAATTTTACAGATTTTGACAATAGCAAAAGACCCATTGGAACTATGTATCCTGTTAGATTAAGATCTGTAGAGCGTTTGCATAAAGACTATTTAAAGCTTTATTTAAATAAGTGGAAGAAAAAATGGAAAAAGACTAAATCAGTTTTAAAACAACAACCAACTTGGGAATATTTTGGGCATTTTGACTTAATAGAAAATGAAAATTTTATAGCGGAATCTTTGATTTATGAGTTAGATGAAAAAATAGGATTTAAGTCAACTTCTTGTCCTCCCCAGCATAAAAGAAAGGATTTATTTAAGGCTATTTTGAAATCGGCTATTCCTATTGCTTTATGGACGAGGTATAATTGTCCTAACCGGCATCAGGAAATAGAAAAATTATTGAATTTGCAACCATTAAATTGTCTCTGTGATTCAATTAAAAAGAAACGAATGAATGCTGTGGCTCAAAAAGACGAGATTCAAAAAAAGCAGCATTTAGGATCTCATTTAGCTGTTATTTGGGAAAATCCTTATCGTTTAACTCCTCATGCAATAGCCAGGTTAATGGCACCTGGACAATAACAATAGAACTTACCCACGGGCACTACACGAGGGTGAGGGTAAATACCATTCGCCCCTATATATGGGGTTTTTAAGGTGAATTTGCCTAAGTCCTAAACAATAATAATTTATCGGAAATTTCAACTATGACTAACTGGAAAATTTTTCAAGGTAATAGGGAATCCCATGATGGTATTAAGCGTCTACCTCTACCTCCAAATTTGCCTAGGTTTAGTGCGGATGATGACATTTGTGAAAGAGGAAAAATATAGTGGCAATGATATTACTTATCTTAATGACAAAAATATTCCAGCAGATGATATTGCACTTGGATTAATTGCAGACCAAATACTAAACAAAACACCAAAACAAGGTTATTTAACAATATCAAATGCTTGACAATGGAGACTACAATATACAAGAGTAATAAATTTAACGGATAATGTTGATGGGATTACAAAAGTTTTAGATAAAGTAACTAAATGATTTGTTTTGAAACACATATAACTGATGCAACTTTGGAGTTCTTCCGTCAGAACTTAAAAAGTCTATCTAATTTTGAGGAAATCAATTTCCTTTTAAAAAAAATTAGCGGAATAAATAACTTTTTTACTTCACAAAAAGAAGCAACAGAATTATCAGAAAAAATCAAAGGATATAACTCAATTATTTCTGAACCTAACAGACGAGAATATGGGGATTTTCAAACTAACAAAAATTTAGCTTTACAAATTACTGAATATGCATTTTCAAAAAACCAGGATTTTGAGTTTGTTTTAGAACCAACTTGTGGAAAAGGTAACTTTATTCTTGCTTCTATTAAACAATCCAACTCTATTAAAAAAATTGTAGGAGTTGAAATCTATCAACCTTATGTTTGGGAAACCAAATTCAAAATTCTCAACCATTATCTATTAAACAAAGTTGCTCTCAAACCGGAAATTGATATAATTCATAGAAATGCTTTTGAGTTTGATTATGAACAATTAGCTAAATCAACATCTCAATTAAAAACATTAGTAATTGGAAATCCGCCTTGGGTTACTAACTCTGAACTTGGTTCAATTGACTCAAAGAATCTTCCTCAAAAATCAAATTTCAAAAAACATAGTGGATTTGAAGCTATTACGGGAAAAGGAAATTTTGATATTGGAGAATATATTTCTCTGATAATGCTAAAATGTTTTGAAAACCACGATGGAGTATTCGCTTTTTTAATCAAAAATTCTGTTGTTAAAAATCTTATTCAATATCAAAAAAGAAACAGTTTTAGAATTAATCAATCTGAAAAGTTAAACATTGATTCTAAAAAGGAATTTAATGTTTCTGTAAATGCTTGTCTGTTTCTTACCAATTTTAACACTGAACCAGACTTTATTTGCAAGGAGCTTGACTTTTATAATCGGGATTATTTAACAACTTTCGGTTGGTATAAAGATAAATTTGTTTATTCCGTTGAAGACTACGATAAATCTAGTATTGTAGATGGGGAATCAATATTTACTTGGCGTTCGGGTGTAAAACATGACTGTTCAAAGGTTATGGAGTTTGAGCAAGTAAACGGTCATTATATTAACGGATTGGGAGAGGAAGTTAATCTCGAAAAAAAATTAGTCTTTGGTTTACTAAAGAGTTCTGATTTAAAAGCTGATAAAACGAACACTTTTAGAAAACTAACAATAATTACTCAAAAAAAAATGGGACAAGAAACAAAGTATATTAAAGAAAGCTTACCTCTTACCTATAAGTATTTGAGTTCGCACAAAGAGTTTTTTGATAAACGTAAATCGTCGATTTACAAAGACAAACCTGACTTTTCAATATTTGGAATTGGTGATTATTCATTTGCAAAATATAAAGTTGCTATTTCAGGACTTTATAAATCAACACATTTTACATTAGTAAGTCCCAAGGGTTCTAAAACAATAATGCTTGATGATACTTGCTATTTTATTGGATTTGATAACTTGAAAATGGCACAGATTGCTCATTTTTTAGTGAACTCTGATTTAGTCCAAAATTTTATTAAATCAATTATATTTTTAGATTCAAAAAGGTCAATTAACAAAGATACTTTGATGCGTATTGACTTTGAAAAAGCATATAAAAGTTATGATTTTAAAATTGTAAAAGATAGCATAACTGACTTGAATATTGAGCATTGGGAAGAATTTGGAGAAATGGTTAAAGACAGTGTAAATGAACAAATGACACTCTCCTGAAAAAAAAAGTATAAACGCCCAACATTGTATAAAAATAATAGGGGTTTAATTGTTGAAAATGAAATGAGTAAATATAAAACAGGACTTATGTAAAGAAGCCCGGTTTATACAGTAAATCATTGTTTTTAACACATAAATATCTATGAGAAACCGGGTTTATGAGTTTGCCTGGGTAAGTCCTGATAAAAAAGGTTTGTGCTAATCCGAAAATTAGGGCGTAAAAATCCGCTACTATTCTTATATTAGTCCATGGGAGAAGAATTCGCTCCGCTCATCTTCTCTCACGTTTTTGGGCTAAGTTCAACAGTTGCGGAGCAACTCATCCCGACCCTCCCTAAATTCAAACTGATAACTCAAATGACTAACTGGAAAATTTTTCAAGGTAATAGAGAACCCCATGATGGTATTAAGCGTCTGCCTCCACCTCCAAGTTGGCGTAGGTTTAGTGCGGATGATGACATTAGAAAAACTATCGCAGACCGTTGGCCAACATTTTGTCAAGGGTTGGATCAGAAAACGGAAACTATGGACAGGGGAAAAAGTTTTCGGATTTATAGCGATCGCGACCAGGACAAAAATAGGGTTGTTGATATGGTCAATGCGGCCTTGTATTTGAGACGACCTTTGTTAGTCACCGGTAAACCAGGGACCGGAAAAACTTCTTTGGCCTATGGGGTGGCCTATGAACTGAACTTGGGCCCTGTGTTGAGTTGGCCCATTAAGGCACGGTCGACTTTAAAGGATGGTTTGTATGATTATGACGCGATCGCCAGACTGCAAGATGCCCAAAGGGGAGAAAAAAGTAAGGATATTGGTCCCTACATTCAGTTAGGGCCCTTAGCTACTGCTTTGCTACCTTTCCCCCATCCTCGGGTTTTGCTAATTGATGAAATTGATAAAAGCGATATTAATTTACCGAATGATTTGCTAAATTTGTTTGAAGAGGGAAGTTTTGAAATCCCGGAATTAACTCGCATTTCTAAGAAAGTTCCCTTGGTGGAAGTTCGCAGTTATGATGGTATGGATGTGCCTATTAAAGAGGGAGAGGTGTCCTGTCAGAATTTTCCTCTGATTATTTTGACTAATAATGGCGATCGGGATTTTCCTCCGGCTTTTCTCCGGCGGTGTTTGCGCTTGACTATGCCTTACGAGCAGGATGCTACGGCTCTTAAAGAGATTGTTAAAGCTCATTTGGGAGATGATCTGTTCACCCAAGATGGGGAAAAAATTAAAAAATTGATTAGGGATTTTATAGATAGGCGATCGGGAGGTGACTTAGCCACGGACCAACTGCTAAATGCTATTTATATAGTGACTCGGGATTTGAAACCGGAACGAGAAGACGAGGATAACTTGATTGAAGAATTATTGAAGTATTTGACTAGCGAGGAAGATCGATGATTGACAGATTTATTGAGGCCTTGAATAGAGAAGCGGAAATGTCGGCAGTGGAAATTGCTGATATCCTTTGGTTGGCAGTACAGTTACAAGAATCTGAGTCTGACTCTTCTGACTCTTCTGACTCTTTTGACTCTTCTGACTCTTCTGACTCTTCTGTCTCTTCTCCTGTGGAAGAGGAAAAAGATAGTGACAATGATACGGAGGAGTTGAAGCAGGAGCAGGAAATAGCCCCAGAGGAAAAATCCCAGACTTCTGATTCAAACAAAATAACAACAGATCAGCCTTCAAAAGAAAAAAAAGCTCGTATTTACCCCCGACATCAAGGGCAAACTTCAAAAACCGATCTATATTTTAAAACTCCCAATGCTCCTTCTTTGCGCTCACCATTAACTATTGCACAACAGGCTTTCAATCCTTTAATACGTCGGGTTCCTGGGAGCACAAGTCCCACTCTTGATGAAGTCGCTACCAGCCAGGGAATTGCTGATACAGGACTGTGGTTGCCAGTCCTTAGACCTACTTTAGAGCCTTGGTTAGACCTGGAATTGGTGGTTGATGAGAGTATTTCCATGCAGATTTGGAGGCAAACCATTATCGATTTGAAAAAGTTGCTGACAAACTATGGGATTTTCCGAGATGTGCGGGTCTGGGGATTAATTATTAATGACCGGGAACCAGTGCAAATTCGTCGGGGTATAGGTGCCATGGCTAAAAATAGGTATCCCCGCAGTCCTAAAGAGTTAATTGATGACAGCGGTCGTCGTTTGGTGTTGGTTGCCAGTGATTGCGTTTCTCCTCCCTGGCGAGATGGCAAGGTGACCGAGGTTTTGCAACTTTGGGCTCATCGCCTACCGATGGCAATTATTCAAATGCTTCCTAAGTGGTTGTGGAAAAGAACGGCTTTAGGAATAGGGACTGAAGTGCGGTTGCGGGGGTTGACTCCGGGGATTTCTAACCAGAATTTAATTGCTGAGGGAGTGTCTTTGTTGTCGGAACTGGATGAGAAAAACGGGGTGAAAGTACCTGTATTCACTTTAGAAGCGGATAAGGCGGGGAGTTGGGCGCAAATGTTGTCGGGTCAGGGGAGTATTTGGACTTCCGGGGTTATGTTTGAGTTAGATAAGACTCTGGTTAACCAGGAAGATAGGTTATTTAATTTAGATTATAGTAAGTTTACTGCCCAACAGCGGGTACAGACATTTCGGGTGACTGCTTCCCCAATGGCGCGTAAGTTAGCTGGTTTGTTGGCTGCTGCTCCAGTGATTACTCTGCCTGTGGTGCGGTTAATTCGAGAGGTGTTGTTGAAAGATTCTCTACAAGTGAATATGGCTGAGGTGTTTTTGGGGGGATTATTGAAGCCTGTATCTGAGGTTAATTTGGAGACCCATCCTGATCAGGTTTTATATGATTTTATGGATGGGGTAAGGGAGTTATTGGTTGATTCTGTGCCTTTGAGTTATGTGAAGGATGTGGTGGATGAGGTATCGGAATATGTGGCGAAGAAAGCTGGCTTATCTTTGGAGAGTTTTGCCGCTGTTTTGAGGAATCCGCAAAAAGTTTGGGAGGGGGAATTTACTGATGAAGTTCGTTATTTTGCAACGGTTAGTCCTGGGGTTTTGAGGCGTTTGGGTAGAGAGTTTGTGCAGGTGGCTGAGGAGTTGGAACGCAATTTAGGTACGGATATAACTATACTATATAAACAGAGTGGAAATCAACTTAGGCAAGCTTTAAAATCTTCTGGCTATTCCAATATCAAATTAGAAAGTCATTTCTTAGCTTGGCAATGCTTTAAGGCAGTTTTTGCTCCGGTAAAAGGGGAAAAACACAACCTACTAACAAAAGAACAGTTGGAGGCAATAGCAGCATTATATCTAATTCTGCAGAAGAGGCGGTGGACACAACTCAAACAGGATAATTCACAGGTCAATGCTGAGTTTATTCATCAATGTTTAGAAAATACTATTGAGGCGCTGTATAAATATAATTCTCGCCCGAAGGAAATTAGCTATGATGCTCCTTTAAAAAATGGTGAAGGGACAACACTTCTAGACCTAACTCCTGAAGAAAGATACAATTGGGAAGTAGACGCTACGATGATCAATTTTCAAGAAAGCGACGATTTACTAAATAATTTAAATAGCAAAGAATATGGCTCACTGATTTTATTGTATGTTTTTGAGCTTTCAATGGATGCGATTGCCCAACTGTATAAAGAAAACACATCTCAGGTTAGTCGTCGAATTAATAAGAGTAATAAAAGGTGGCTGGAAGAATTTTGTCAGAGGCAAGGAATGAGTGAAAAAGCAGAGGAGTTGCGTGCTCAAAAAAAATTGGATCCGAATATATCTCAGTTAGTTAATGAGGTGCGCAAAAATAATGAACAGCATTTTTCCTCCCTGGTTTACCAAACGTTTCTAAAAATATGGCAGCAGTTGGAACCCTCGTCAAAAAAAATACTTGAATTGCATATAAAGCACAAACATTTCAATAAGAATACTCCAGAGTTAAGTCTTAGTGATGCTGAAGAAGAGAAAATTGAGTATGTTTTTCAAGTTTTAGTTAGCCAAATTTTACAATGGCTAGAGGAGAAATTAGAAATTTCCCTAGCATCCTCTGAACCCTTGACTAAAAAAACTAGCGACCTAGTTGACGAGTTTTTGATTCATATTTACCAAGAAAACATTTATGGCGTTGCTAAATTCGGGTATGATTTATATTTGTTGGTAGTTGCTAAACTATTGAATAACAAATATTCGAGATTATTCAATTTTCATTTTCATACCTTGATTAACCAACGCCACATTTATTAATGAAGGTAACAAAAATGTCTATACCCCTCAGCCACAATAAAATTTCCTTGGGGTTTCACTTCCTTCTACAAGAGCCGACATTTTTAAGTCTGTCAGGATCTAAAGTTTGAGACTATTTGTAATATGATTTTTTTCAAATTGGTATAATATATAAATTATCCGCCAACCCCCTCAGCTACAATAAAACTTCGTTGGGTTTCACTTCGTTCTACCCAACCTACATTTTTAGGTGTGTCAGTATCTAAAGTTTGAAATTATTTGGCATAATATATAGCAGTTTTTCTGTCCGTTGACCACAGTAGGGACGTTGCATAACAAAAATGCGAACGTCCCTACAAGGTTTTGGTTATGGCGATGTAGTTCATCTTATTTGTGCTAACCTACTAATAATTTTAATAGGAGCAATTTTCTTCTGGAGACTATACCAGAAAAATCGTCCCTAACCCTACCAAACTAGAGCCTTTATAACCTCAAATGAATCTCTAGAATTAACAGTAGATCAAGTAGTAGACTATCGTAAAATAGGTAGGGCTTTACCATTACTGAGTAGGTTTAACATTTCCATAGACCAAATAGCAACTATAACTATTCAAGTACCACCAGAAGAACAGTTTGTCCCTTTAGAATATCAAGGTAAAGTGCGGGGGTTTCAAAATTTAAAAGATATTGCTGGTACTTTACCAATTTTTGTCGAACCCGAACAAAAGGAAAAGTTTTTATTTGTTTTAGGTGCTTTAATGACTAGAT
>JAKQYE010000009.1 GCA_023356605.1 Trichodesmium sp. MAG_R02
CTTATTACCAATTTCTGGCTTTATTGCTTCTACATCTTTTTTATAGAGTAAAAGTAAACTTTCAAAAGCTTTTTTTCCTTCCTTTAATTTCCCCTGTTTTTCTAGCACTCTTACTAAACAATTCCAGCCAATAGCAAGTTGACGTTTTTCATCAGAGTCTGTCTTCTTTATTCCTTTTTCAAAAGCGTGCTGTGCTTCCTTGAATTGACCTTGTTTTTCTAACACTCCTCCTAAACGGTTCCAAATAATAGCAAGTCCCTGTTTGTCATCAAGACTTTCAGCCAGCCCTATTTCGGTTTCAAAAGCGTGCTGTGCTTCCTTGAATTTACCTTGTTTTTCTAACACTCCTCCTAAACGGTTCCAAATAATAGCAAGTCCATGTTTCTCATCAAGACTTTTAGCGAGGTCTATTCGGGTTTCAAAAGCCTGCTGTGCTTCCTTGAATTTACCTTGTTTTTCTAACACTCCTCCTAAACAATTCCAGCCAATAGCAAGTTGATGTTTGTCATCAAGACTTTTAGCCAGCTCTATTTCGGTTTCAAAAGCCTCCTGTGCTTCCTTGAATTGACCTTGTTTTTCTAACACTCCTCCTAAACGGTTCCAAACAATAGCAAGAGACTTTTTATCATCAAGACTTTCATCAATTTCTATTTCTGCTTCAAAAGTTTCAATAGCTTTTTCCGTCTTACCTTGTTTCTGATAAACGCCACCTAGTACACCTAGCACTTTAGCGTGGCGCTTCCTCCGCGTATCTATATCTTCAATTTTTTGATCATCAGATGAAATATCTTTTGCAGAAATTAAGATTTCTTCTGCTCGTTCAAATTCTTCTACAAAAGACCAATACCGACCTTGGTGCATTTGACATCTAACTATTGTATACCAATCATCAAATTGTTCTGCCCAAGTTTGAAGTCTTTCCATCAGACTAATTCCTTGTTCCCAATAGCCATAATGTTCAAATAACGGCTGCAACTTTAAAACAAACTCATAAGCTTCCTTTCTACTCTCCGTCGTCTGACCCCAATAACTCTGCAACCACTCAGCAGCTAAGAACACATCACTCAAATCTGTAGCAACTTCCGCAATAACCGTCTCATCCTCCAAATCATCAAACTGTAACCGCTCCACAAAAAACTGAGCATGACGTTCCTGAGCCAAACTCAGCAAATTCCTATCTTGAGCAACAGACCTAGCATACTCCCGCACCAAAGGATGTAATACAAAACGGTCCTGTTGAACTTCCTCAGAATTCAACAACGATATCTCATACAACTTATCTAAAAAATCCTCAGCATCAAACTCATCCTCACAACCCCCTGCTGCCATTGCCGTTCTCAGAGCAAACCCATCCTCCCCACAAACCCCCAGACAAGCAAAAAAATCAATTTCCTCCTCCTGCAAAAACTCCAAACTCAAATTCAAACAAGCTACCACATTAAAATCTGGATCTTCCCCCAAGCGTAGTCTTTGTAAAAGTCTTAATTGCTCCTTTTGCCTTTGTAGAGAATCAGCATAAGTAGCCAGCGATCGCCTTTTTCCCCGCAGAGTACCACCTACAACCTGTAGGGCCAAAGGTAACCTACCAACAACTTCAGCTATCCGTTTTGCTGCAGCTAAGGCATTATCAATCTCACTTTGACCCAGAATATTCCTCAGTAAGTCCAGAGCATCATTTTCCGGGAGCGATCTTAACCTAATTGTAGCAGTTTCAGACAAATCCAAAGAAACAGGCAAATTCTGCTTTCTAGTAGTAACAATTATAGCACAACGGTTTCCTCCCGGACGTAGAACCTTAATTCTCGCCTCTTCCGCATTATCAAAAATCAGCAACATCCGCCTGGGAGCAAAGAACCTTTGCATAATCTCCCTAGCTTCTATATCATCATCCTCATGAATAGGATGGCCAATCATTCTCGCCAACCGACGGGCAATAGTATTGACATCCTTTTTATCCACCCGCAAACCTATCACTCCGTCAGGAAACTTATCCTGATGGACAGTAGCAAAATGATAAGCTAAAGCAGATTTACCAACTCCGCCTCCTCCTGTCAACCCCACAATACTGCATACTTTCTCACCCTCCTGAAACAGCAGTACATTTTCCAACTGTTTCAGCTCATCCCCACGCCCAGTAAATGTCGAAATATCTGGCAGCGGGAGCTTAAAAAGATGATTATTTTTGACAGTTTGATTGCTTTTTGACTGGCCATCATTTCCGAAAAAAGGTAGGATGTAACCTCCTGATCAATCCTCTGAGAGGTTTCCAGGTTTTATACATCACACCTTCGGTATCCATCTCCAACTCATAGGAAGCGATCGCCGGAATCAAAGGTATAGCAACTTTCAATTTAGCAGAAGCTGATCTCTCCAAACCATCCAACCTAGCTCGAATTTCTTGCAACAAAGCAAACATTTCCGGAGGGTACTCAGCAAAAGAACCTTGCTCAAGAGAAGTAACTGCTTGCTCAACTTGTACCAACTGACTGGCCGCTTCATCTTCAGGAATAACAACCTCCTCCATAGGATAAAGCTCCCAGTATTCCTTTTCGTAGCCACTAATCTCCGGTAAGAGTTCTCTCTTAATGCGTTGCTGTATTTCAAACTTTTTATCACTACCGGGAGGGATAATAGCTAGCTCTTTTTGCCAATTCCCCAGTCTGTCGTAAAGTCTTTTAATCGTGTCCTCTAAATCTGCTAACCGTTGGTGATTATACATAATAAATTTTTCTCCTCAGTTATACAAGTCCATATCACCTTAGCACCTCGAGAAATCCTTTTAAAAACTTATGGAACATAATTAGGCCCAGTTAAATACAAATTGTACATAATTATATATCATATCATTTCAAATGCCTAGCCGAGGTCTTTTATCTTTCAGGACTTACCCATGCAGATGAAAATCTACACTATCGGTAGGGGTTGATGGGGGTAAATGCCATTGTGGGGGGCGTAAATGCCATTGTGGGGGGCGTAAATGCCATTGTGGGGGGTAAATGCCATTGTGAGGGGTAAATGCCATTGTGGGGGGTAAATGCCATTGTGGGAGATATAGTTATTTTAAATAAGAATGAAACATTTTTTCGCCCGAAATACCTTTATAGAGAAAAACTTGTCTCAATCTAAAGTGAAACGACTATAAATGCCATTGTGGGGGGCAAATGCCATTGTGGTGGGCAAATGCCAGAAAATCCCTACTATATATGGCGCTTAGTGTGCAAGTCCTGAAAGTTTTAATTCAGGAATTAGAAGCTTTAGACAAAAACAAAAAAACCCTGTAGAAAATTTCCTTAAACAAATCATCCGACATCTACTTCCATAGGAATATTGGCCAACAGAAATTCCCAAAAATACCAATCACCCACAAGTAGTTAACTTCAGAGATCAACTAAGACCCTGTACAACTACTCACTTAAGACAATAAAATAACAGTTCTGATTAAAATAGAAAATGATGGTGATAGGAAAATTTATCAAAGGCAAGTGCCTGAGAATATTAGCCTAGTTTATTCTGTCGATAAAAATTATCTAGAATTAAAGCTACTATTAGTCTGACTATTAGCGATCGCTTTTCTAGTTCTGAATTTAGTCTTAAATCAACCATCAGTTTGAGCCAAACTAAGAAACAAAATCAGTTAAAGCCATCCACAACTTTTGAGTCGAATCAAAACACTGCCAATTTTGATTTCCATCCAAATAACAAATCAAGACCCTATCACTCTCAGAATCAGAAAAATGTTCTGCAAAACATAAAAAAGGATAAGTTTTACGACTTAATCTTTTAGCAACAGCCCAATTTGGACATTCAATAGCTAAAATAGTTTCTCCATGTAAATAAGCCAGAGAAAAAATGCACTTGCGTAGAATAGCCCTGAGCCAACTTTCTGTATAGTCAAAATATCTATCTATAAGTTGATTTGTCAAAGCTTTTTCCAAAGAACGATCTAATGAATCGCGATTTTTTAAGTAATCCATATTGAAATTTTAACCTCAAATTGTAATTGCTTTATTTTGTCTGCCAACATAATTAATATAAACCTTTAAATGCCAGAATCAAAACTGGCTTATTCTTACTCAATTATCAAATTTTAATCATGCCTACCTATACCGGAATTTCTAGCGAAGCATTTCGCCATCCCCTAGATAGACAAGCTGAAGATACCTTACGGAGAGTGCCTGGATTTGACTTAATCGCCAGTAAATTTGTAGAATTTATTTACGAACGCCCACAATATGTTTATTTAATGGGGAATGGAATTAAAGTTGGGCCTCGTCAATATGCCAGTATCTATCAAATATTTCGAGGATGTGTTAGAAGTTTAGACATCTTACCTGAACCCACCTTATTTGTTTCTCAAAATTCCCAAGTAAATAGCTATTCTCTGGGCAAAGATCAACCAATTATAGTTTTAAATACTGGTCTTTTAGACTTATTAAATGAAGCAGAATTAAAAACTGTACTAGCTCACGAATTAGGACATATTAAGTGTGGCCATCCCATCTTAAATCAGATGGCAATTTGGGCAATGGGTATTGCTTCAGCGATCGGAGAAGTAACTTTTGGTTTAGGTAATATAGTCAGCAGTGGATTAATTTTTGCCTTTTACGAGTGGCGGCGCAAAGCAGAATTATCCGCAGATAGAGCTGCTCTTTTAGTTATGGATGACCTAAATTTAGTCATGGAAACTATGATGAAGGTAGCTGGAGTCAGTAGTAAGCATGCCAATGAGTGTAGTCTACAAGAATTTATTCGTCAGTCTAATGATTATCAAGACCTAGACCAGGATGGCCTAAATCAAGTGTATAAATTTTTACTTTACAATGGTAGTCAGGGTGCAATGTTGAGTCATCCTTTTCCAGTAGAACGACTACACTATTTGCAAAATTGGGCAAATTCTGCCGAATATGGTCAAATTCGCGCTGGTAACTATAAACGTGCTACTGCGGAGAGTGCTGTTGAGGTAGAAGTAGACTCTCGAGAAAATGAAGCGGAAGCTTTGCGGCGTGAAATTCAAGACTTAAAACAGGAAATTAACCGAATTAAGTCGAGATAAGAGGGAGGAGGGAATAGGGGAGTCTGGGACCCACCCCTAACCCAGGCCTTGGAAGGAGAAGTAGGGGAGAGTGGAGAAGATTGAAATATAGATATAATTATGGGTAGCGGTATATTGTAATGGTTGTACATTAGTCCGGCAATTTTTGCTCTTGAGAACAGTGGTGGCATCTTGCTCCCGTGCCCGGTATTTCTTTTTCTTGTATACTATTACCATAATAATCCTATTTCAAGAGTGAAAGAAATGGGCAGCATAAAGGCAGAAGGAACAGGAATTGGAGCTATTTTTTAATGAGGCTTATGATTCTAGATAATGATTTAGAATTGCTATATGTACAGCGCTTTTCAAATTGATGAACTACATCGCCATAACCAAAACCTTGTAGGGACGTTACATAACAAAAATGCGAAGGTCCCTATTGTGTTCTAGGGACATAAACACTGTTATAATAGGACTACCAAAATAAGACTACATTTTTTGTCTTATAGAAAATAGACAAATGTCTTAAGGTACTTGTGTAGAATTATATAGTGTACTATCAATTAAATTTTTGTCCGGAAACTAGACTATGTTAAGATGTAGTTAGAAATATAACAACTGTAGAATTGTATTTATAAGTCTTTGCTTGATTCTTTTAAAAGTGGATAACTGAATACTTACAACTCACCTATAATTCTCTATATTCATACTATAAAAAATAATCAGTTATACAAGATAATCAGGAGTTTATAATTATGTTACAAGATAAAAAATCCAATGGTTATAGTAAACCACCTCGTTTTTGGGGATTGAGTAAAGTAGGAGCGATCGCTCTGACAGTGGGAGCTACAGTAATGGGATTTACTAATCCTCCTAGAGATGAATATGTTAATTATGCTTCCAATAAACTGGCAGTTGAGATTAGAGAATCTCTTTGTAAAGAATCTAAAGTACCAGACTTCTTAAGCAATTATACAGGAAATTTGATTAAGAGTTGTAAAAAGTTAATCCAAACTCAAAGAACTACTATTAAAGAATTAATGGATAATGCTACCCGACGTCAAAATTTAATATTATTTAGTGTTTATACGACTGAATTTCGCGGTAGAAGATATAACACTATTGGTGCAGTGGGAAATTTTCTTACATTTCCACCAGAGAAAATTGATAGAAATTAATTACAATTTATGCTCATTTAGTAACCTTTGTAGGGATATTCTCAGGACTTACGCAGGCAAACTCCCCAAACCCGGTTTCTCCTAGATATTTATCAAGACTTACGAAGTCAAACTCCGCAAACCCGGTTTCTCCTAGATATTGATGTGTTAAAAAACAATGATTTACTGTCTTAACCGGGTTTTTTGCGTAAGTCCTGTTTATGTGTTAAAAACAATGATTTACTGTAGGAACCGGGTTTATTTGCGTAAGTCCTGATTCTATTAAACATCCCTACTGGAGTGACATTCCTAAAATGTTGGCCCTTGTAGAATGAAGTAAAACCAATATTGCTTTATTGTGGTTTGGTTACCCTTACAGGACTTAAGTTTTCATGTCGGTAGACCACAGAGCGGGACGTAACGCGAATGCGACATGAAACGCATTTTTGTTATGCAACGTCCCTACAAGGCTTTGGTTATGGCGATGTAGTTCATCAATTTGAAAAGCGCTGTAAGTGTATACTATTATTTTAGTAGCCCCAGCGGCGGTCAATTGCATATTTCAATGGCCTTCCCATACGACTGCAATTAATTGTATCAAGAATGGCAGCAGCTATTTCATCAGACCGACCTGGAGCAGCGATATGGGGAGTTACGATAATGCGCGGATCAGACCAAAAAGGATGGTCTACAGGCAAGGGTTCAGTATCAAAAACGTCCAAACAGGCACTAGCAATTTGACCAGAATCTAAGGCTGTTAGTAAATCAGGTTCTATCAAGTGCTTGCCTCGACCAACATTAATTAAATAAGCTCCTGGAGGCAAAGCTGAAAAAGTATCTTGGCACAGAATACCTTCAGTTTGTGGCGTAACTGGTAACAAGCACACGATCGCCCGACACTTATTTAGGAAAAGTTTAAACTGCTCCTGCCCGTGGAAGCATTCCACTCCTGCAACTATTTTGGGAGTTCGACTCCAACCACGAATAGGAAAGCCTATCAATTTTAGCTTTTTGGCAACCGTTAAACCTAAGTCACCCAGGCCCAAAATCCCCACAGTAAATGAGGTAGCGTCTTGTACAGGTAAATATTCCCAACGTTGCGATCGCTGTAATGCTTGATATTCTAACAACCTCCTTTGAAAAACCAAAACAGCCATAGTGACATATTCTATCATTTGCAACCTTTTGCTTTCAGAGACCAGACGCACAATTGGAATATTATCTGGTAAATCTGGATCTTCTAAAATTCTATTGACACCCGCTCCTAAAGACATAATTAACTTCAAGTTGGGAAATTTCTGCATCGCACCCGGTGGTGGCCACGCTGTTAGCACAATCTCAATCTCTTCAGGTTTCCCATATTCAGGCCATAATCGGAAATCTATATTCGGCTGCTCTTTCTTTAATTGGGCGATTAATATGTTTAACCAGGTATTCGTCGGCTTTGTTTCTACAAGTATTAGCACTACCATTGTTCAAGCTCCTATAGTCAATAGACAATTATCCAGGACTTACGCAAAGAAACCCATTTTCTACAGTAAATCATTGTTTTTAACACATAAATATCTACGAGAAACCGGGTTTCTCAGTTTGCCTGCGTAAGTCCTGTTATCTTGTAAAATAGCTACTATTTCTTAGGGCTGACCTAGGGCGCTTAGATGCAAGTATCCTCCTCCACTCGAACTAAACAGGCAACCAGGGACACCTACAATACCTATAGATTATAACATTTCTTCAAAAAACTGCTAAGAAGTCAAGCCATAGCGCTAAAGCAATGTAGCTGATTTTTTTTTCCAAACCCTCTTGCAGTAACCGATCATTTTCCAGGTAATAATTCACTGTCTGCTAGCATTTTTTTTCCCTAGTTCAGAGCAAGTTGCGATATTATTAAAAGTTATAAAGAAATTAGCAGACACATCTAATGTATCTTCTACTTTCTTTTGTTCGTGGTTAGGTTCATAGTTAACAGAATGTTCCCACCATCCTAGTTCTTCTACATAGATTTGATAGCGCAATTTGAAAATTTCTTCTCTTTCTTTAGGAGTCTGAGCTAATCTAATTTCTAACATAGTATTTATAATATTAGGCTAACGAAATTTTGAAAATAGAAGAGAGGTAATTTTTTCATGTAAAATTATCCCTGAAAAAAATTACCTCAATAAAGGATTTATAGATTGTTAATTATTAACTAAATTCCTAACTTTTGCTTTATATAGTCTGACAATTCATATTTTGTCAACACATTCAAAGGTAAGTGAGCGGCACCTTGAATATATTCTAGACAATTTTCACTTTGACAAATACAATCAAATCCTCTATCCATAGACCATTCTGTTGATGGATAAAAGAATGTAAACTCTTCTCCTATTTCTATATTTCGTAAGGCTATCAACACCATATTTTCAGTATCAAAGAAAACATTAGGACTGCAACTATGATTAATATAATGTAGGTATTCTGGATCGAGCATAATATGTTGACTATCGCCTATTTGTACTGTTAAATAATTGGGGCGATCGAGTATTTCTTTATTACCAAATTTACAGATAACTTCTCCCAACTGAAGCTCAATAGCTGCATGTAGAGATTTATAGCTAGTAGTCTGGCACTCCCTAATTTCCGCATAGGAGGAAATTTTTGTGATTTTTTCACTTACCTGCATAAAATTTTATTGAGACCTAAATTTTTTCTAAATTGTAACAGATATAGAAGTATTTCGTAGTCTGATAAAAAAATGACTATAGTCGTTTTAATTAAGATTAAAACAAAAATTGAGTATAATAAAATCAAGTCAACTAGAAACTATTTTGAACTATGCCTTACAGTTTAGACTTCAGACAAAAAGTAATAAATTTTATAGAAAATGATTGAATATATTCATTGTGGGTTCTGAATCCTGACTTATAAATCCTAAAAATTCCCTTAGCTATTTGTAGCAAATATTTATGAGATTGACATAATAACTAAAATATTCAGTCTATTATTTTCAGTAATAATCAAGAAAGTTTTTATCCTTTGATGTAATTATCTTATTAAAAATAAGAGGTAATTATTGAGTATTAATTATTATATTACAGCGGTTTTTATCTTAGTAGACCACAGCAGGGATGTTCCATGGAACGTCCCTACAAGGTTTTGGTTGTAACGATGTGGTTTATCAATCTGAAAAGCTCTGTATTTCGGAATAATAAGTAATCAGAAAAATTTTGTTTATAGTAGAGTCTTAGCCCAAAGAAAAATAGGGCTAAAGCCCTACTACAAACCTTAATTATAAATATTCAACCGGATATAATATTACTCAGTCTTTGTTTTAATACATCTGCTAAACCCCCTATGGGAACTTTCATTTGTTCTCCAGTTCTTAAATCTTTTAAACCACACATATTAGCTGCTGCTTCCTCAGAACCAATAATAATACAAAAAGGAATTTTCTGCTTATCAGCTTGTTGTAATTGTTTTCCAACTCCACGAGTATCAAAACTTGTTATAACATTCATCCCACTACGACGTAATTGTTGGGAAACATCCAAATAAGTTGCCATCAAATCTTCCTGCATATTCACAACCATAACTGTTGCTGGAGTAGGAGCAAAAGATTCCAGAATACCCGCCTTTAATAAACGACTCATTAATCTAGTTAAGCCAATAGAAATACCAACTCCAGGCATTTTTTCCCCAATAAACATACCGACTAATTCTTCATATCTACCCCCAGAACAAATACTTCCTAAAGCTTCATGTCCTATTAAAGTAGTTTCATAAACTGTACCTGTATAATAATCTAATCCCCTAGCTATTGATAGCTCAATACAGAAACGTTGTTCTGAGACTCCCAAATTTCGGACGCCATAAATTACTGTTTCCAATTCCGAAATTCCCTGACTTAAAACGTCAGAATTATCACAAGTTTCTGTCATACTTTTCAACTTATACAAGACATCATCAACAGAACCTTTGATATTAGTAAAATCCCAAACTTTGTCTACTTGAGCTTCCGATAAACCAATTTCTTTCAAAGCTTTTTTAACTTTTACTTCTCCAACTTTTTCCGCAGTATCAACAATCCGAATACAAGACACAATATTCTCTGCTGCGACTCCCACAGATGCAAAAAAACCAGTTAGAACTTTGCGATTATTAATCCTGATAATAAAATCTCCAATCTTAATTGATTCAAATATTTCAGCAATAATCGCTGGAATTTGTGCATCATATAATAGACTTAATTTACCTCTACCGACAACATCAATATCACATTGTCTAAACTGTCGAAAACGACCATCTTTTGCCCGTTCACCTCGAAAAACTACATCCATTTGATAACGAGCGAAAGGAAAATTTATAGCATTCAAATGCCGAGCAATATAAGCAGCTAAAGGCACAGTTTGGTCAAATTTTAACGCCCTTTCTTCTGAACCACTATCTCCTGCTTGGTCTTTTTCTGCTTGACGATTTGGAGGTAGAATAGGAGATAAACCATAAACAATATTATCCCCTTGATTTCCTTTAGCTTGTAGTACTTCTAAACGTTCCACTGCTGGAGTTTCAATAGGTGTAAATCCGTAGCGTTCAAATACTTTACGAATTGTATCCATTAAATAACTTTCCAGGCGTTTTTCACCAGGGAGAAATTCCGGAAAACCACTAGGACAACTATAATTAATTTTATCTGCTTTTGCCATTTTTAACTTCAGATATCTTTTTCTTTAGAGTAGGGAGTAAGGATATTGTATACAACGTCCTTACAGAGTAGAAATTAGAGGCCATAGTTATTAGGAATGAGATATAGTCATTTCAAATAACTATGGAAAACTTTTTCTGCTAAAACTCAGTTATAGCAAGAAATACTTGTCTTAATCTAAATTAAAATAACTATATCTTTGCCCTTTGCCTAAGTAGGTATGCACAAAAAAAGCTATCACTTAATTAAGTTTTATAAACCGCCTCAACACTATGAACTACAGTTTATTTAAGCTATTATATAGCGACAAATTTTAACAGCCACCTAACTTATAACGGAACTTTAGAAAAAAATAGGTGAAAAATAAGCTCAAAACCTTATACAGTATTTTTTTTTACCTTTAATCAACCATTTTCTTGATATATATAGCAATCCGCGCATAGGTTGCGGCAAATCAAAAAGTAGATAAAACAGTTGAAACTCTTACCTGTTGCCTGTTGCCTGTTGCCTGTTGCTTATTGCCTAAAAAGCAGTAAGATTTTTGCCACAAATAAAATAAGATTTCTATAGTTATTTCAAATTATATTGGAAAACTTTTTCTGCTGAAACGCTAGTTATAGCAAGAAAGACTTGTCTCAATCTAAATCAAAATGACTATATCTAGGTTTCAGCTATTTTTACTCCTCTTGGTATTTCCCTTACTAATACTGGGTTTGAAGCTATTTTCGGTGTAAAAAATATCAAAGTACTAATAATCATGGAAAACTGTCTTATTCCTTTAATCATGGAAAACTGTCTTATTCCTTACTTTTTATTCCCCCCAAAAAAAACTCCAAATAAACCACCACCTTTATCAGTTTTCTTCTCTTTACTTTTAGCAGTTTTTGTTACCTTCTCCGTTTTTTTCCTATTGTTCCTAACAGGAAAAGATTGTTCTAATAATTTTTTCACTTCTAATGCTTTTGGCTCTTGAGAATTTAATGATAAAGCTTTTCTGACTTCAATTTTTGCCATTGTACCTTGATTTTGCTTCAAGTAACATAATCCTAATAGAGCATGACACCGACTGTGATTTGGCTCTATTTTTAAAGCGCCCTTTAACTCCGAAATTGCCTTAGTATAATTTTTACTAGATATCAAAGTTTCTGCCCGACGGCAAGCTTGCTCTACTAAAGAATTTTTATCTTTGGGTTTTGCTGTTGTAGATTTATTCTGATGCTTAGGTGATGATGATGGTGGTGGTGGTGGTAGCTGTGGCATTACAGAATGTTGACTTTGAGTTGGTTTCCGTAATAAATAAGCTAAATTTAGTTCACTAATTTCTCCAATAATTTCTATAGTTTTATTTAGAGATTCATACTGGCGATCGCTCAACTCTTCAAGAGCAACTTCATATATTTTTTGGTAATTTACCCCTCTAAAAATTTGTTGAGCAACATCAGTAGTAAACTCAATCTGACTAGACTGTTGAGTCAAATTATTCCTCATCTTCTTAAGGACCGCAAAAAGTTCAGCGCGATCGCTTTCCTTAGAAAATTTATTATAAGCCGGACTCACCAATTTAGATAACAACTGGTTAGCCAATTCTTGATCTGTCTTATTTTCAAAAGGACAGGTATCAGGATGTAAACGACGTGCCAACCGCATATATCTTTTCCGAACCTCAGGAAACTCTGCATCTAGAGAAACCCCTAAAATTGCATGATAGTCTGTATAATCAAATTTGAACAATCCATGTGTAAATGTAAACATAATAACAATTCCTCCTTACCAGGCTTTCATTAGATCTAATTGAACCTATAGTATTCCTACTAACATAATCACATAATAGTATATGTACAGGACTTAGGCACCAAAAACCATATGTGGTATGGTATAATGGGTATTAATCCTCTTAAGATTGCGTATTATCTACCAGACGCGGGTAAGTCCTGATGTAGATCAGGACTTACGCAGGCAAACTCCGCAAACCCGGTTTCTCGTAGATATTTATATATTAAAAACAATGATTTACTGTAGAAACCGGGTTTATTTGCGTAAGTCCTGTAGATAAACAACCTAAGAACGATAGTAAGATTCCCCCATTACTACTGCCCCCTTAGAAGTCATCCATGACTGAGAGTGAGCATTTATAAATGTCTGACCCTATTTGCGTAGTCTTATAGAAGTTCTGTCTGAGATGATTAGTTGAAGTAAAATCATTATAACAGGCTACTATAACAATGCAGATACATCAGTATCCCAATGAGCTAGAGATGGAGTTTCAATCAAAGCTTTACTTATCAAATCATGAATTTTGCCATTAGTAGCTAAAATTTTCCCCGACTTGATATCAAAAGAACTATTATTGTAAGCGGTAACTTTTCCTCCTGCTTCTTCCAAAATAACTATACCTGCGACAACATCCCAAGGGGACAAACCTCTTTCCCAATAACCATCTGCACGACCACAAGCAATGGAACACAAATCTACAGAAGCGCATCCGGAACGTCTTACTCCTTGAGTCAAATAACACATTTGGCAAAATTCCTTATAGTTATTATCCCTTGTTTCCCGGCGGTCATAAGCAAAACCTGTAATCAGTAAACTTTTTTGTAAAGTAGTAGTTTCAGAAACAAAAATTGGCTTTCGGTTCCGAGTTGCCCCCAACCCTTGAGCAGCACGAAACAATTCATCCAAGATAGGGTTAAAGACTACTCCCACCTGTGGTACTCCATCAATTAATAATCCCACCGAAGAAGCTGAAAAAGGATATTGGTGAGCAAAATTAGTAGTACCATCTAAAGGGTCTATTGCCCACAAATATCTACTTGTTAGATTACCCAATTTTCCTGCTTCTTCACTTAAAATGCCATGATCTGGCAGATGTCGTTGTAAGACTTTAAGAATTGCCTTTTCTGCTGCTTTGTCTGCTTCAGTTACTAAATTTCCTGGACTACCTTTTTCTTGAATATCTTGGAGATTACCCCAGTAAGACATCAATTCTGCACCACCAGCAAGAGCAGCTTCAGTGGCAATATCCAAAAAAACTTCTAATTCTTCTATACTCATAAAAAATAATTAATTTGATTGATAAAAACCGAGAACAAATAATTTGGCTACAACCCATATTGCCCGTTGAAAACTTTCTCAGAGATGACTTTTGACTTCCCTCCTTGGCTTGGTAATACCGCTTATCAAAAGTAATGCTACCCTCAGAAGAGGGTAAAAATAACTGGAGAAATTAGGGAAGTTCGTTAACGATAAAATTGTACCAATAAATGGTATTTATAAACATAGAATCTGAGTATAGCAAAGTTTTGAATAATTAATATAAGACTAGGGGGTAGATTTTTGAGTTGTCCGTAATACCACGGATGAGAAAAGCTTACCTAAAACCTAACATTTATTGTTTAAGATTTTGTCTACGAAATTGCCCAGGAGTTTGACGCATTGGTTGGGTTGGGTTCCAAATACCTATTCCCATAAGTCTGGCTCTTTCTTGAGCATTAATCAGACGCTCCATATACTTGGTATTAGGAAAATCTGGCCCAGCTAAAGCCAAACCTTCTTTGACCATAAATTCATTTATTAGTTTTCCTCTTAGCCAAACATAGGCTAGTAGGCGATCGAATCTATCTTTCTCCTGGACATCAAACTCTAATAATACTTTTTCTCCCAAGGTTAATTTTTCTAGCTCAATTCTTGCTTCTTGTCCCCAAGGTTTTTGTCTAATATCTGGCGCTTGAATACCAATCAAGCGAATAGGTTCTAGTATAGGTACTGCAAGAGAACGGTCAGCTATTTCTATAGTTTGTCCATTAACTACCCTCTCTACTCTAATCATTTTACCTGAGGGGGGGTAATGGTTTTGACAAGCAACCAAAAATATGCAGACCATGAGTAGATAAATTGTTCTAGTCTTCATCCAATGGCAGTCCAACTTGCACTTTTCCTTGATTAAAGTAGCGACCAAATTGCAGTTCATACACTTCATCTTCATCCTGTGTTTCTACAAATAGGTCAGAACGGGCATAACTAACACATAGAAGGGCATAACCTTGTTTTTGTAGCTCTAGGGATAGCCCCATTGCTTCAGGTTGATAGACTTGGCCCGATATAACTCTAACTGCACAAGTAGTACAAGCGCCATTACGGCAGGAAAATGGTAACTCTACTCCTTGGTTTTCGGCGCTGTGGAGAATATAGCGGTCTTCAGGAACTTGGACTCTATAATTGGTATTCTTTTGGCGATCGCGTACATGAATCTGATGATAGGAGGACATAACATTTTTAGATTTTATGGTTATTACTCAGAATTTAGACGGATAATATGACTGAAATCTGGCTTATATACTCAGGGGTAAGGCATATTGTCAATAAACTGTGATAATTATCAATAAACATGGGTTTATTACACTTGTTGATAATATACTTTCCACATATATATAGCAATCCTATGAGTGATCGGGCGCAAAAATCCTACTGCTTTTTAGGGAACAGGAAACAGGGGACAGAGAATAGGTAAGAGTTTCAAAAGTTTTATTTACTTTTTGATTTGTCGCAACCTATTTAGTATTGCTATAGTATATTTTTAACGGAAAAAACACTATATATAGGAATCAGCCAATATAAATTTTGCCCTACTTATATACCTCTACGGGGGAGGCAAAAGTTTACTCAAAAAAGTTTTTTAACTTGTTCCAATTTTAAATATCTTAGTGTCTAGTGCTACATTTAATCTTATTGGATATAAGTCTAAAATCCAAGAGAAAATTTTTTTTGTTTGAAGGGGTTGCTAAATTTAGATGAGCTCTGCTACCATAACTTAGTCATGAGAAGATTTAAAATTGAATAATTTTGCTTCCTGGAGAGGTGGCCGAGTGGTTTAAGGCGCAGCACTGGAAATGCTGTTATGGGGTGACTTATACGGGGGTTCGAATCCCCCCCTCTCCGTTCTATACTATAATTAGCTTCCAGCAGTTTGCTGATAATTTTTCTCTGGTTTAATGGTTTGAATAAATCTGCTATGACAGTGATATACTCCCATGCTAGGCTGATGCTATAGTTTGGGTTTTTCCCTTAAGAGTTCCGCAACTTCTAGGACTCCACTAGTTTTGAGGACTAAATGCCCTATCTCCCTGTTTTTTCTATTTATCCGTGGGTTTACATCACGCTCTATTGCTATGTCCCGGTGCTTACTATTCGGGAGTTATTTTGGATAATTCTTTGGGGACTTCTTCACCGCAAATTGAGAATCAAAAAAATCAGAATAATATTATCAATCAATGTCCTATTGAGTTCCATTGATTTATCGTCCATTTATCTCACGCCCAATCAAAGATTATGATGTGAGGCTTCTCGGGGATTTAGCTAAAAAGGCCAAATTTAGCCCATTTTCTCAAAAAAAAGTCTAAATTTAGTCCATTTATTATAAAAAAGACCAAAACGTCAGAAACTCCTCTAATCGTCATTTATCTAAACAACATTCCGCAAATCTTCATATATCTTGATATATATTTACATTTTTAAATAGACTTACAGGAAAAACCTTCGTTCTAGAACTTAATTTTAATAAATTTTATCAATAACTAATTTTTCATGAGAAAATTAGTTACAATTATTTATGATATTGAAAATTGATATCCATAGCTACCCACATTCCGCACTTCAAAATGTAGTATGCAGATAGAATGAGAGAGGAAAAGGAATTAATTAAGTATTAATACTAGTAACAAAGAAAATTTGGTGTTACTAGGATATTCAAAAGAAAAAGTAGCCTGGGTTAAGGCTGAAAAAAACTTTTCCTATCCAAAATGTGGCAAACTAGCTTTAAGTCGGCTCAAAAGTTCATGGTTAACTGAGGTGTGTCAGTGGATGATCCATAAGAGTTTTTTTTAATGTAAAAATTATTCGGAAAGTTGGGAAAAATGTCAGTAGAAATCAAAAAATCAGACAACTTAGGGTTAGTAGCAGGAATCATTGATGAAATAGGAATAGTTAATAAAATTAATGAATTAATAGAAGAAAATAATACTGAAAAAATAACGGTAGAAAAAGTGGTAAAAGCTATGATTTTAAATGGTATGGGGTTAGTATCATCACCCTTATATATCTTCTAGGATTTTTTACTGGAAAGGCGATGGAACATTTACTAGGGGAGGAAGTAAAGGCAGAGTATTTGAACGATGATAGATTGGGAAGAGTTTTAGATAAAGTATATAAGATTGGATTAAATAAAATATTTGTTTTTATTTTATTAGAAGTAATTAAAAAATATCAATTAAATTTAGAAACAGTTCACCTAGACTCAAGCAGTTTTCATGTTGATGGAGAATATAAAAATTTCGGAGAAAATACAGCCATGATAAATAGAGGGATAAATTTAATTCTGGCTCCATGCTAAGAAAAGTGTTTTTTTAAAGTTTTTTGTAGTAGACTAATATCCCAAATATTCAGGTTTCATTAATATTATGGTTTAAGTTCTATGAAACCTTTTCCTGTTCTATAAGTCAAGTTTTTTATCCTGTACTTAGCTTAAATCTAGCTTTTATAATATGTAGTCTCTTTGCGTAAGTCCTGTTATTATTAAGAGACTCTAGTTGCATGATAGTTAATTTTTCCCTAAACTACCTCGTTTCATTTGCTCTCTTTCAATAGCTTCAAATAAAGCTTGAAAATTACCTTGACCAAAACCAGGTGTCTGTATTTGTTTACCATTTACCCAAACAACTTTACGCTCAATAAACTCAAAAAATACTGTTGGTTCGTTAAATATTGGTTGGGTAAAAATTTGTAGTAACATTGCCTCTGGTATCTTTTCTTGCCAGTCTAGCAAAATTTTGCAATCTTGAACCTTCCGCCAGTCAGTTTCCGATAGATAACTTAATGCTTTTGTTTGTAGACTAGAATAATATGTCGCTGGAACTTGCAAAAAAGGTAAACCAAGCGATCGCAACTCTCCCACCACCCCCAAGATATTATCTGTGTGTAAAGCAATATGTTGTATTCCCTCACCATGATTAGCATCCAAAAATTCTTGAACTTGAGAATTACTAGAAGTAGGTTCATTAATAGGAAACTTTACCCCTCCCTCTGGGTGTATCATCACCAGACTGCGCAAACCAGACTTATTTGTCTGAATGTCAAAATTTTGATGAGGTTTAAAATCTAAGACTCGATGATACCAGTTGAAAGCAGATTCTAAATTATCTTTAGCTACATTTAAAACTACATGATCGATAGCCCCAAGATCCATAGAAACTTGAGAAGTAGAATTCAAATCTTTTCCATCATTAATTTTTTCAATCAAAGTATGAGTCAAGTCTCCCCATCCTGAAATCTTTGCCCACTTCAAACCGTCTAAGTTTTGTTGAATAGGTTGCAAAATTTCTGCTCCGTTAACCACTGCTTTTGCCACAACTGAGTTAATATCTCGAACCCGAAAAGCTACATCGGCTACTCCGGGAGGATGTAAACTCAGAAATTTGTTAACTGGACTTGCTGGTGTTATGGCAGAAGATAAGACAAAATATACATTACCCCTATTGATAACTTCCTTATGGGTGTGTTGACTAGTTTGAGAAGTAATAGCTTTAAAACCTAATTTTTCTCTAAACCAGTCTCGACATTCCATAGCATTTTCAACATAAAAATGAATGTGATCGAACTCCATAATCAACTTTTATTATTTAATCAAAATATTATTTGGAAAAAATACTATTAAAAATAATAGGTAGTAGGTTTTAAGTAGCATTCAAACCGACATTCCGCAGATCTTCATATATCTTTATGTATATTTACATTTTCAAATATACTTATAGGAAAAAACTTTATTCTAGAACTTAATATCAATAAATTTTATCAATAACTAATTTTTTATGAGAAAATTAGCTACAATTCCTTATGATAGTGAAAATTAATGCCCATAGCTATAAGGTTTTCAGGGAAATAATTCGGGGCGATAGATAAATAAAACTTATCAATTTAATGTTAAGAAGTGCGGAATGT
Source organism: Trichodesmium sp. MAG_R02 (assembly GCA_023356605.1). Lineage (GTDB taxonomy): Bacteria > Cyanobacteriota > Cyanobacteriia > Cyanobacteriales > Microcoleaceae > Trichodesmium. The sequence continues at coordinate 18,860 of JAKQYE010000009.1, forward strand.
GGTATTCAAGTAACGCACCTAAAATACTGGAATAATAGGAGCGGGTTCTAATAAAATATATATCTTAATATTTTGGCAAACAGAGCACCAAAACTGAGAAAGAAGAACAAATAGAGATAAGATTATTTGTCTTAACTTATTCAAAATAACCATTTAAAAACAGTAAATTATTAGAAAAATAAATGACTATCTGGTTGAATATTGATTTCCATCGGTACCGCTTGGGGTTCTGCATTGAGAGCAAACATAATTGCATCAGCAGCAGTTTCCGAACTCAGCATTTTGGAGCGATCAACTTTTAGACTAACATTATCCCAAAAAGGAGTATTCACTCCTCCGAAGTAGAAAAGTGTTACTTTAATACCATAACGCCGCAACTCATCTGCCATACATTTGCTTAGTCCTACCAAACCAAACTTAGAGGCACAATAAACACTTCCCATTGCCATTGAATGTTTGCCAAGAATCCCAATAACATTACAAATATGGCCTGATTTTTGTCCTTTCATAATATTGGCAGCAGCTTGACAAGTGTAGAAACTACCTTTTAAATTCAGGTCGAGCATAACATCTAGGTCAGCAGGTTCAATTTTGTTCCATTGCTTGAGGATACCTGCTCCTGCTGCATTGACCAAAATATCTATTTTGCCGAAATACTGGGAAGCTTTTTCCATCAGTATTTCTACTTCCTGTGAGTTGGTAATGTTTGTTGGTACAGTGATAATTTCGGTCGTAGATAGTTGGGTTGCTAAAGCATCTAATCTATTATTATCTCTAGCGGCCAAAACTAAATTGGCGCCGGAGTTGGCCAGTTTCTGCGCCACTGCTGATCCTATACCTCCAGTAGCACCGACTATTACTACAACTTTGTTGTTCATTTACTTTTTCTTTACTTTTGTTTACATTCTCTTTTATCATATAGCACTTCTGAGAAGGAAAAGAAATGTTTTATAGCAGACAAAACAAAGGGCGCGGGAATTAATAAATTCTAAAATTTAGTCAGGGATTAGTTTTAAATGTATCACTTCTCTCCTTAGAGACCATTTATAAACAAAACCTTAAGCCCTTGTAGTAAACTGACAACCCTAAAAATATCGCCCCTTGTAGAACGAAGTGAACCCAACAAAGCTTGATTTTGGTTGGGTTACCTTAAGGGGATATTGCTAGGTCCACCAGATCCAACCTACAGTTATGGCACAATTTTAGCTGTGTCAGTCCAGTGGGGTGGGTGAGGCAGACATAGAACTGTAATTTTTTGTATAGCAAGAGATTTTCCTTAAGATTTACTGTATAAACCTTTCCTTAGACGGTTAATACCAAGCTCGACTATTATGCATCAGTTTTTTTATTCCTTTTTAACAGTTCTTCTCTTCCTGCTGCCTACTCCCTAGTTATATTCATCTCTTGATTCAGCAATGGGTGGAAAAAATCTTTTGACTTTTAATTTTTAAATTAAGCTGACAAACCAACGACCTTCTTTAGATTGATACAACTTCAGAGAACTACATAATTCCAAAAACTTAGGAAACTTTTTACTTGCTTGAAACTTGTTAATAGCTTTTGTAATTGGTTCACCATATAGCCGATGAAACTCACTACTAAGATTAGAAATAGGAATATGACTTCCCGGAGATGTAGCAGTTAAATTACTCAAAATTTTGACTAATACTTTTTCCATATCTTCCTGGGAAATAATTTCAGAAGCATTTGTAATATCAGTATATGTTTCAACTTTATTCAGCAGTGGATTAGGTTTTTTTTTTCTGGTTGAAACATATTAAAAATGCTGACATAAGTTTGAGATTTTTCCGATGGTTTATGAAGTGCAAAATAAACCGGATAATTGATAAATATATGATTTGACTTTTGACTAGGAAAGTGAGTTTCAACTACATCCTTAAGATTTAAATCATAAGTTTCTTTATACAAAGCAGAAATTCTTGAAAATTTAACCCATTGCTTTCCAATTTTGGCTGTTTCTGCTCGAATTAATTCCTGTAACTGAAGAATAAATTTATTAATACTAGGAATGTCTGGAACCGACAAAGCATATATTTTTGATTCCCCAGTTTTACTATTTAAAACTGTAATTTGATTTTTATATTTCTGTACCTGATAGACAGTTAACCCATGAGATTTTAGAGTAGTACCCAGATTAGTTAATCCTCGGTCAGAAGAACAAACTAAAACTTCCTTAGCCTTGGGATAATTGAGAAAAATAGAAGCACCTACCGTTGCCATTTTTAAGTCAGCACTATCTTTTCCAGGAGGAACGTGAATTAATTGATAACCACGTTTATGAAATTCTTCATCCTTTTTCCCCATACTGCGCCAATTGGCAAAAGCAACTTTAATTTGAATTGGGTAATTGCAGATATCTACAAGAATTTTTTCAGTTTCAGGATTAAGTGGCAAATTTTCTACATCTAACAGTAAAATAGCAATTCCTGACTCTACTAATTTAGTTCCATTTATGGATAAATCAGATTCCTGATAATTAGTAATTTTATCTGATGAAACTATGGTTATTTCAGGATAAATATGTTTTTCTATATCAGAAATTAAAATATCATATTGAGTAGAATTAATAAACTCTGGAGTTAGAATGATTTGGAGATAATTTTTGACTTTCAGCTTCAAAGTATCCTGGTTTTCAGCATTAGAAAGCCCTTTTGTCAACTTATTAGTTAAAATAGATTGATACTTGGGAGTATGCCAAGGAATATTCCTGTACTTCGAGGTGATCCATTCTGGATGTTGCTTTTGAATGGAAATAATAGTTTGGTAAATACAGTGGCTGATAGTGTTAATAGTAGTAGAATCATTACTCACTAGCAAACCAGAATTATCTGACATGGTCTATTGCCTAATTATGTGGTTTTGGATCAGTCATTTTAATAACTATACATCCTAATAATACAAGATAAAGATGACATTGGACTATTTTTCAAGATTTTATTGGCCCCTGATTATCTAGTTATGAGGTGAAACTTTCATACTTTGACCCGCTAACCATCCAGTTGTCCATGCACTTTGAAAATTAAAACCACCTGTAATTCCATCAATATCCAAAATTTCTCCTGCAAAATACAACCCTTGACAAGAACGACTTTCCATAGTTTTAAAATTAACTTCTTTTAAATTTACCCCACCACAAGTAACAAATTCTTCCTTAAAAACTCCTTTTCCTCGAATTTCATATTTACCTTGAGTTAATTCTAAAATTAACTTATTAATAGCTTTATTTGATAACTCTACCCAACGTTTTTGAGGGTCAATATCTGCAGCAATAACTAAACGTTCCCATAAACGACGGGGTAGAGAAAACGGACAACTATTAAGAATCCCCTTTTTCTTCAAACTTTTAAATTCTAATAACTTAGTTCGTATCTCCTCTGGATTAATATCTGATAACCAGTTAATTAATAAATGAGATTGATAATTATTTTCATAGAGAAATCTAGCACCCCAAGCAGATAACTTTAAAGTTGCTGGTCCACTTAAACCCCAATGAGTTAGCAAGACAGGGCCAGTTTGTTTTAAATTGGCTTTTGGAAGTTGCAAGCAAACATTTTCAACGGAAATACCTGCTAAATCTTTGAGGCGCGGGTCAGAGATATTGAAAGTAAATAAAGAAGGGACAGGAGAAATTACTTGATGGCCTAATCCTTCTGCTAAACGATGGCCCATAGGACTATTGCCAGTTGCTAAGAGCAAGCGATCGCACTCCAGAAATTCTCCCGATCTTAACTTAACTTGAAATAAATTCCCACCTTCCTGTTTTGTCTTGCATTTGACTGAAACTACTGTTGCACCTGTACGAATATTTACACCCTTAGATAAAGCAGTCTTAGTTAAACATTCAACTATTGTGGCAGAATCATCGGTAGTGGGAAACATCCGTCCATCTGCTTCGGTTTTTAACTGTACACCTCTAGCAGCAAACCATTCCACAATGTCGCGAGACTGAAATCTAGTAAATGCCCCCCGAAGTGCTTTGCTGCCTCGAGGGTAGTTTTGGATCAATATTGCTGGGTCAAAACAAGCGTGGGTGACATTACAGCGTCCACCACCAGATATGCGGACTTTTGCTAAAGGTTGTTGCCCTGCTTCTAAAATATTGACATGGTTGTGGGGGGCTGCTACCAAAGCTCCAAAAAAACCCGCTGCTCCTCCACCAACAACTATAATTTTCAGAGGTGGGAAAGACATTTTATATGTATTAGTTACTATTCAACTGGTTCAAAATATTCTTTATCTACTCCACAAACTGGACAAGCCCAATCATCGGAGATATCTTCAAAGGGAGTGTTTTTGGCTATATCGCTATCTGGGTCTCCTTCTTCGGGATCATATATATATCCACAAACATTACAAACATACTTTTTCATCTGAATTTGCTTCTCTCTAGATAGTTTATCTGGATTTTACAAGTTTGCGGTCTAGAGGTTCTACTATCAAATTACAAAGTTTTGTTAAATTTTTCCAAGTTAGCTAGGGCTAGCTTATTAACTCTTAAAAAATTAATAGATTATGAAAATATACACCACTCGTGGGGGTTAACCGCCATTAACCCCGTTAGATATATTGGTTCTAAGTAAGTCTTGACCAATTCATTTTAAAGATATCACAAATAGTTGATATAGTTATTTTAAATAAAAATAAAACACTTTTTCTAATTAAATTTAGTTATAGCAAGAAATATTTGTCTCAACCTAAATTAAAATAACTATAACTTTAAATGTCAAATAATTTCCTAAAATTACTGATGGCGTCAAAGTTTTGAGCTGGTAAAGTCTTAATCCATGACTTCTGTGAAACGGTATTAGCATTTTGGGCAGATAAGGGTATAACAACCCAGGAACAATTCTTACCTCTAGATAATTTCCACTTCTTCAAACTCCTTCAGGACTTACGCAAATCAACCTTTAAAACGCTATATGTAGGGGCCAATGGCATTCGCTTTCACTAGATGTAGTGCCTGTGCGTAAGTCCTGTCCTTATTATTCCCTACTCCCTAAAAAGACTTTTTCAATAAACTATAGTTATAAATATACAACACTTCCCATTGCCCATAATGTAGACATTTAGGGAGCAAGATGTAGGGGTACTACTAGGGCCTCAAGCCTTAAATCTTGTCTTAGGATTTTGGCAAAAACCATACATAGCTTAGATTTTGCCATTTTCCTATTACCCTATTTTAAGCTTGCTGCGTTACTATAATAGTTTTACTATTGACCCCTTATACATTATTTTCTAATCTGATGCTGTATGTATTTAATTTCAATTAAGGAAAATTGCTAATTGTTATCTGAATCTAGCTTCGACTATAATTTAATTATAAGTTAAATAAATTTTTTAGAGCAGGTAACAAATGGAAAACGAACTCACTCCTAATGGAAATAACTTACTCGCCACTGATAATGCTGAGACGATAATTTTATCCCCTGGAAAATTAGCTGATTTTCCTGATGGGTTAGCTGCTCTTGGTGGCAACGATACGCTTAGAGGTTCTTCAGATCCAGAAGTAATCATGGGAAACCGGGGCGATGATAGTCTCAATGCCGGGGGCGGTAATGATACTTTGATGGGTGGAAAAGACAATGATACAGTAGAAGGTGGTAACGGTGATGACCTAGTTCGTGGCGATCGCGCAGATGATGTTGTCAAAGGAGGAAATGGTGCTGACAGGTTATTTGGAGGCAAGAATAATGACAGCCTATTTGGAGGTAGCGGTAATGATGCTTTGTCTGGCGATCGAGATAATGACACTCTAACTGGGGGTTTGGGGGAAGATACTCTAACTGGGGGTGAGGGCCGGGATGTCTTTGTTCTAGAAAGGAATGGGAGTATTGATGAAATAGCTGATTTTGAAAACGGCATTGATTTAATTAAACTACCTGAGGGTTTAAGTTTTGATGACATTAGTTTAAAAGATAGTAGTGATAGTCAACAAAATACTCTGATTATTGATAATCTAACTGGAGAAGCGATCGCCAAAGTCAATAATCTATTGGCAAGTAGTTTCAGTAGAGAGAATTTCTTATTTGAGGTTAGTGACAATACCCAAACAGATAATCAAGATTTTATTGATAGGGTCATAGGACTTACTAACCAAGAGCGTAGTCAGTTGAGTTTATCTCCTCTGACAGCAGACCCACTGTTAACTCAAGCAGCACAAACTCACACCGAGAATATGGCAGTGCAAGACTTTTTAGAACATACCGGATTAGATGGTTCTTCGGCTGGCGATCGCATTGAAGCTACAGGATATGACTTTTCAGCATGGGCAGAAAACATTGCGGGAGGACATCAGACACCAGAAGCAGTAGTAGAAGGATGGATGAATAGCGAAGGACATCGTGCTAACATTGTCAATCCAAATTTGCAACAAATTGGTGTTGGTTACTATTTTTTGGAAGAGGACACTGGTAGCTCTAATTTCAATTATTATTGGACACAGGTTTTTGCCACGCCTTTGTAGAAAGTTTCATCTAACGCCTAAAATTAGGATTTATACTGCCATTAGGACTTACACAAGGAAACCGGTTTTCTAGTATAAACAGGGCTTGCTGATTAATTATAAAAGCATTGACATATACAGGACTTACCCATGCAGATGAAAATCTACACCATCTGTAGGGGTTAACAGCCGTTAACCCCTACTATATATAGGGCTTGGTGCGTAAGTCCTGATATAATTTGATTTGAAATCAAAAAAATCGATTTTTATATATGGTATTAGCACCTTTACTTCCAATTTTACATCCAATATTAAAGTCAACTTTTCCTAATTGTTTATGGCAAGGAAACACACAAAACCCAGAAATTGCTCTTACCTTTGATGATGGGCCTCATCCAGAATATACACCTAAATTATTAGAAGTTCTAGATAAATATCAAATTAAAGCTAACTTTTTTTTATTAGGTATATGTGTAGATCGTTATCCAGAAATAACTAAAGCAATATATCAAAAGGGTCATTGGATTTCTTTGCATGGCTACGAACATATATCATTTCCTAAACTCACTCCTATTCAACTTAAATATAGTTTAGAAAAAACACAACTTTCTATTTATAAAGCTTGTGGATTAGCAACAAATTTAATTCCTGATGTGCGTCCTCCTAATGGCATAGTTTTATCTCAAACTATCAAATTGCTAAAAGAATGGGGATATCGAACTGTTATGTGGACTGTAGTACCTGTAGATTGGGTAAGGCCAGGAATTTCAGTAGTTGTTAATCGAGTAGTTCAGCAAACCTCTAATGGCTCAATTATTGTCTTGCATGATGGATGTTATGGCGGTCAAGATGTGGTCAAGAGTGTTGCAGAAATAATTATAATTTTACGAGAAAAAAACTATAAGTTTATTACTATAGATGAAATGTGGTTAAGAAAAGTAAAGTATCAACAGAACTTACGCAAAGAAACCAGGTTTTGACAGTAAATCATTGTTTTTAACACATAAATATCTACGAGAAACCTTGTTTCTCCGTTTGCCTGCGTAAGTCCTGGTATCAAAAAGATACTATAATAAGTAAGCATAAATAGAATTTTTATTTCAACTCCTTTTCAAAACTGTTTATTAACTAAATATTAAGAGAGAGTGTCAGGCCCATGAAGCACAAGACCACTCTGGGGTTTAATTTCATAAGCTAAATTTCAAAGTTAGTTGCATTCGATACTAATTTGGTTTTAAATTATTGTTTAAATTACAATCGTTTCTTTTCCTAATTCTCAATTTTTATGAATAGGGAACTAAGTTAGATGGGATTTGGTCAAAGCCTAATATAGGAATAAATAAAATAAGGAGTTATTAATTTAATTTGCACTCAAGGGTTTCCTGTGACCATAGTATTTAGTATTTTCAGTACATACCAAATCTCAAAAGTCTTGCTAAATCTCCTTGATAATAAGTAGAGACATTCCATTGAAGGCTTCTAAGTCCTAGGTTTGTTAGGGATAAGACTTAGGGATAAGATATTTTTACTATGGGGAAACGAATTGTTAAAAATATTGCTTTTAGCTCTTCTGCCGAGAAGCTCCCCACTCTATCGATAGGTGAATTTCAATCGATAGGTGAATTTCAGAACGATAGATGGACCAATTGAGGGGTTCAATGCCCCGAAGATTGATAAATTGATTTAAGACATAAGCCATAAATCAATAATTTTTTGTTATTACAGCTTTATAAGAAATTCAACTCACTCTAATATGTTGCAGGGTGTCAAATCCAGATTATATCCAAATACAGAACAAAAGAAGTTGCTAGAGCAAAGCTTTGGTAATTACTGTTGGCTATGGAATTCTTGCCTAAACTTGATGAACGAAACATATAAAAATACTGGTAAAGGATTATCTGGTTATGAAGCTAAAAAACTTATACCTGGTCTTAAAAAAGAGCATGAATGGTTAAAGTTAACCTATTCTCAATGCTTACAACAAGTCTATTTAAATCTAGGTGTGGCCTTTAACAATTTCTTTGAGAAGCGAGCTAAACACCCTAGGTTTAAATTAAAATATAACAAGCAATCTATTCAATATACTCAAAATATTACGATTATTGAACAGGGCTTAAAACTGCCAAAAATAGGAGAAGTTAAGGCTATTATTTATAGACCTATTAAGGGTAAAATCAAAACTGTTACTATATCTAAAAACTCTTACAATCAATATTTTTCTTCTGTATTATTTGAGGATGGGCAAGAAAAACTAGAATCTAGCACTGATAGTCAAGCAATAGGAATTGACGTTGGTTTAACTCATTTTGCCATTACCAGTAATAGCTCAAAGTACGATAACCCAAAATTTTTAAATCCGTATAAACAAAATTTAAAAAGGAAGCAAAAGCAATTATCTAGAAAACAAAAGGGTTCTAACAACCACAACAAAGCCAGAAAGAAAGTTGCGATGATTCATCGTAAGATAACTAACTGTCGTGAAGATTTTTTGCACAAGCTATCTCGTAGAATAGTTGACGAAAATCAAGTCATAGTGACTGAAAATCTTAATATCGAAGGAATGATACAAAACCATTGTCTAGCTGAGGTAACAGGACAAGTTGGATGGGGAATCTTTACGACTATGCTTAAGCATAAAGCAGAAAATGAAGGCAAGGTTTATCAAGAAGTTGATAGGTTTTTTCCCAGCTCTAATATTTGTCATGTTTGCCTAACATCAAGTTTGTAGTTTACCCCTTGATGTTAGGCAATGGAATTGTAAAAATTGTCAAACAACACACGACAGGAATATTAACCCTGCAATTAATCTCAGAGATGAGGGGCTACGAATTTTGACCTGTGGGACGCGGGGTAAAGTCGATCGCTAGACTCTAAGTCGTAGTAATAGAGGACGTAAGAAATCTACTACTATGTTGGTCTCTGGGTTGTTGCTCGCGCTGTAGGCTTGCGTCAGTAGTGTCGGGAAAGTTCACTTACTTATGACTTAATAACTGAAGTCTTGAGGAAGGTATTGCATTATTTTTCGGAATTAGTATAACACGAGGGATTTTGAGAATTGAAAAGTGCTGGAGGAATATTGATGATTAAAATTTATAAGTGGCATCCTATACTTGCTTTAGTCGTAGTGTTAAGTAGTATAATTAGTCCGGAAGTATTTGACCGTAATAAATTTACATCAGCACTTGCGCACACAAGGTTACAAGAGAGTGAAAATAATTTTGCTCAACCTTGCATTAATAGTTTATTAGAAAAGGGAATAATATCTGGTGACTACGAAAATAAAACTTTTCGTCCTAGTGAGTCTGTAACTAGAGCCGAATTTGCTACGATGATTAATAGGGCTTTTCCAGATACAAAACTTGTGCGGAATTCGATCAACTTTGTGGATATTCCCCAAGACTATTGGGCTTATGCTGATATTCAAAAAGCTTATGAAATGGGTTTTTTATCGGGATATATTGGCAAAGCTTTTAACCCTACTCTCAAGATTAAACGTTGGGAAGTTTTAGTTTCTTTAAGTCGAGGATTAAATTATCAAATAAATTCATATTCTGAACAAAATCTCAATAAAGTTTTTGATGATGCAGCAGCAATTCCTGAAGAGGTAAAAATGTCTATTGCAGCAGCGACAGAAAAAGGTATTGTTGTTAATTATCCAAATGTTAGGCAGCTTAATCCTAATCAAGATGCTACTCGTTCAGATATAGCTACTTTTCTCTGTCAAGCTATTGTTAATGCTCAAAAAAATAATCATGAAGTTGTTGCTAAAGTTCCCTCAGAATACATTGCAAGTTTTTATAAAGATACTCAATTAACAACTACTGCAAATATACCGAAAAAGACTACAGAAACAACAAAACATCGAGAAAATTCTCACTTAAAAAATCCTAGAGCAACTTTTGCGGAGAATACAAATTCGCCAGGGATAGTAGAAAGGTTTGGTAATGGTAATTTACAGGTAGAAATTATTTACAAGCAAGCTAATAATATAGATTTAGTGAGTGATTTATATCTGAAAATTATTAGGGGTGGAGAAATTCTTTTAGATCAACCGGTACCAGTAAAATCTTTAGCGGGTGGATCTGATAGTACAATGGCAGTATTAGCAGGTAGATTTGTTAAAGTACAGTTACTAGATTTAGATGGTAATGGAGAATCAGAGGTATTAGTAGATTTATTCACTATAAATAATAGTAATGTTCCATTTGGAGGTGGTACTTATTCTTTGATTTATCGTTATGAACCTACAGAAAATAAATATACTATGCTGCGTTATCACTGGGGAAATATTAATTATCGACTTACAGATTTAGATAATGATAATATTCCAGAATTTAAAAGTTTGGATAGTAGATTTACTAATGTATTTTCTAATTTAAATGATTCAGTATTTCCGATTCGTATTTGGCAGTATCGTGAAGGAAAAATCTTGGATGTGACTAAGAAATATCCAGCTGAAATAAATACTAATACCTCGGAAATTTGGCTAGAACTTTATAGGCGTTTAGGTCAAAACCAAAATGTTAAAGGTGTCTTGGCTGCTTACCTGGCAAATAAATATATGTTAGGTGAAAAAGAAGATGGCTGGAAATCAGTAGAAAGGGTATATGAAGGTAGCGATCGCTCAACTTATTTTGCTAGTTTACGTGAATTTTTGACGGATAAAGGTTATGATACAAACCAACAAGTTCAAGCTGATGTAATTGTATCAGAAAATTCGATTACAGAAAGTCAAGAACCTGTTTCTTTTGTATCTCATGAAACCTCACCCCAAGCAACAAGAGAAAATACGGAAAATACGGAAAGAAACATCACAGGACAGCCTCCAAGTTCAGATCCTCAACTAACAATAGTAGCCAGTAATCAAACACCAGCACTGAAAACTGAGATTTCTAGAAATTCAGAACCAGAAATACAGGCAGACATTATTAATGATCTTGTGTTTGCACCTAGATTAGTTCGTTCCCTATCTAATGAGCAACCAGATTCTATTTTATCTGTAACAGTTAGTTTTAATGGTAAAATATTGGCTAGTAGCATGGGTAAAGATATTCAGTTGTGGAATTTAGAAACTGGTAAATTACTAGATACTTTATCAAATCATACCGCTAATGTGCGCTCGGTAGCAATGAGTCCAAATGGCAAAATTTTGGCAAGTGGGAGTGAGGATGGTACAGTAAAATTGTGGGATATTCCTACTGGAGAAATGTTGAATAGTTTTCCGCATTCTGGCTTGGTGACTGCTGTGGGTTTCACTGCTGATGGCAAAGGAGTGATAGGATGCAGCTCTGGCAACGGGATGAAATTGTGGGATATTTATACCGGGGAGTTACTACATAGGATGAATGGTAGTCAACCTATTGCTTTTGGTGTTGATGGTTTGCGAATGGCTGCTAGTGGGGGACCGAGATATATTCGTCTTTGGAATGTCGCCCAGGGGCAACTTTTGAAGAATCTGCCTATACCTAATACAAATAATAATCAACAGATACAGGCGATCGCTTTTAGTCGGGATGGGCAAACTATTGCTCATGCCATGGGGGGAGAAAGTAAGATTTTTGTCTGGGATGTGGAAACCTGGGAGGTGCGTTACACTCTGGAGGGACATTCTCAGGCTATTCAGGCGATCGCTATTAGTCCGGATGATAAAATTCTTGCTAGTAGTGGTAAGGATGGTAAGATTAATCTGTGGGATATAGACAGTGGAAAATTGTTGAGGAGTATTAATGGTTTAGGTAAAATTGTTTTTAGCCCTGATGGTCAGCAGCTTGTAACTGTGGCAGAGGATAATGTAATTCAGCTTTGGCAAATTTATGGGTCGGTGATCGAGCAATGAGTTGTTTGAGTTTTCAGTACTGACCCTTTCCTTAAAAAATCCTCTGCAGCAATGAGGAGGAAGCAATCTCCCGTCATCCCTGAGATTGCTTTTTTCCACTCTGTTCCAGTCCCTGGGAACTCACAGCGCTTTTCAAATTGATGAACTATATCGCCATAACCAAAGCCTTGTATGGACGTAACGCTTAGGGACATGAAACGCATTTTTGTTATGCAACTTCCCTACTGTGGTGGACCGACATGAAAACTGCCATAATTATAATTACAGGACTTATGCAGGGAAACTGAGAAACCCGGTTTCTCGTAGATATTTATGTGTTAAAAACAATGATTTACTGTCAAAACCTGGTTTCTTTGCGTAAGTCCTTAATTATTCAACCAAAAATGATACAGGGCTTGACCTTGTTATGAGGTAGGCCTACGGGAGCAATATCCTCGCAATACATAATTTTTACTATTTACCTTGTACCTTATATGGCCTAAATATGCTTTATTATACCATTTCTCAGAAAATTTTCTATTCGTATCTTTAGCAGGGCAGTTATTCCTAACCCATCCCAGGAGAGGAAGTAGGTGGGGATATTGCATGCATTGTGCCAAAGCTAGTTGTCATTTTTTAAATGTCCCCAACCTGAAAACTGCTGTAAGATAGAGGAGTAGGTTTATATAAAACATTATGACTGTAAATGTTAAAGTCTTCTATCGAGCAACAGACCCTGGTGTTCCTCTGTTTATGAATAATGCAAATGCAGAAATTGACAAAAAATACTACATTGATTTTTCTCCAGTCCGTGGCGGACAAGTCATCAAGAAATTACAAAGAACTATTGTATGGTCTACAGACAGACCTACTTGCCAATTATTTACAGGACATATTGGTTGTGGCAAGTCTACGGAACTGTTGCGACTCAAGCAACAGTTAGAAGCCGAAAAATTTCATGTTGTCTACGTGGAGTCTAGCAAAAATCTGGAAATGGGAGATGTAGATATCACTGATATTCTTCTAACTATTGCCCAACGGATCAGTGAAAGTTTGAAGATTTGGGAAAAGCTGAACTTAGATGAGCCCAAAAGACTCAAAGGTATACTTGAGGGAGTTGCCAAATTATTGCAGACAGAAATAGAAATATCTCCTCAAATTGAACTTTCTTTTGGAATTGCCAAAATAGCTGCCCAGGCAAAAGCTAGTCCTGAAGTTCGCACTAAACTCAGAAACTTTCTTGAATCACGTACCAGTAATATTATTGAAACTATTAACGAAGAATTGGTAGAACCTGCCAACAAAAAGCTACAGGAGTATGGCAAACAAGGATTAGTTGTCATCGTTGATGACCTTGATAAAGTTAGTAGTGTGATTAAACATTGGGGGAGGCCTCAACCAGAATATCTTTTTGTTGACCGGGGTCAACAACTTATTGGTCTCAACTGTCACCTAATTTATACTATTCCTCTAGCATTGATATTTTCCAATGACTATGAGACCTTAACTCAACGGTTTAAGAGAGAACCCCATGTATTGCCTATGGTGGCTACAAATTTACGGGATGGTAGTGAGTTTACTCAAGGAATGGAGTTAGTTAGACAGTTAGTGCTAGCAAGAGCATTTCCTAAGTTGGACTCCCAGGAACGCTTGACAAAAGTTACGGAAATATTTGACTCTCAGGAAACTCTAGACTATTTATGTCGTATTAGTGGAGCTCATGTGAGGAATATACTGCGAATAGTTAATGAAGCTCTTATGGAAGAAGGGGAATTTCCTATTTCCCGTGCTAGTGTTGCTGGGGTAGTTAAGACTTTTCGTAATCAGCGACTTTTAGCAATAGATGACAAGGAGTGGGAGTCATTGCGCCGAGTTATGGAAACACAAAGAGTAACGGGAGATGAGGGATACCAAACTTTAATTCGGAGTATGTTTGTTTTTGAATATCAAGATGATAGAGGCTCTTGGTTTGATATTAATCCTTTGTTAAAAGATGCGCCCGAGTTACAAAGGAAAGGGTGATAACCGTAGGTTAGGTTGAGGATATGAAACCCAACATTCTCTTTGGTTCGTAGTAGGGCTTTAGCCGTTTAACCATGAGACTAAAGAAATAACCAAAAGCGTGATAAAATAACCTGTGAAAAAAAATCAACTAAAAAGTCGCTGGCTTATTGGGGGAGGCTTTAAACCCAATTTTTCGGTAATTCCTATTAAGATCAGGACTTACCCAGGGGCACTACATGAGCGTGAGGGCGAATACCATTCGCCCCTACATATGGCGTTTTACAGCAGTTTTCATGTTGGTAGACCACAGTAGGGACGTTGCATGCAAAGTCTCTAGAAGGTTTTGGTTATGGTGATGTAGTTCATCTATTTGAAAACCGCTATAAAAGTTGATTTGCGTAAGTCCTGAAGATATAATAAATTTGATGGGCTAAAGCCTAACTACTGAAAATAATATGTATGCCAACCTAGAAAATAATATGTCTGCCAACTTAGAAGTTAATAATCAAAAATTATTACAGAAATTACTTCGAGGTATGGAAATGTCTCAAGGTAGATTTCGCTTATTTTTAGCTTGCTGCAATAATGTCAGTCAGCGTCAACCCCTAATTCAACAACTCCAGTCGTCTTTTCCGGGAAGTTTGACACTGATCCAGTTAGATGCTAATGACCGAGATCTTTATGGAATTATCTGTCAAAAGTTAGCACAGAAACAACCAGATGGGCTCATCATTTGGGGTTTGGAGTCGGTGGGGAATATTGATAAGTTGCTTTTATCAATGGGGTCGGTGCGGGAGGAGTTTAGAAAAAATTGTTGCTTTCCTATAATTTTATGGATAGATGGGGAGGTTTCCCGAAAGTTTATTCGCTTAATTCCTGATTTTGAAAGTTGGACAAGTCTGACTGTATTTGAACCTATTACTGATGATTTAATAAATTTTATTCAGCAGACGGGTGAGAGTGTTTATCAGAAGGTTTTGGAAAGTGGGCTAGGAATATTTTTAGATTATACTGATCTGGGTTTGCCAGAGTCTACTTATCAAGATTTGTTAGAGGCTAGGCAAGAATTGGTCAATAGAGGAATTACTTTAGAAGCAGAACTAGACGCGAGTCTGGAATTTGTTTTAGGTAGGTTGGTAGATGATTTTGAGGAAGCTGCCCGAAACCATTATCAACGGAGTCTGGAACTTTGGCAAGAACTTAAAAACCCGTTGCGGGTTGCTCATACTAATTATTATTTGGGTTTGTGGTGGCAGAGTTATGGGGTGACACATCGAGCAGAAAAAAATAGAGCTGATAAGAATGCTGGCTATTATTTTAAACTGTCAGTAGAAGGTTTTGAGGCAATTAACCGTTTAGACTTAGTTGCTAAGTTTATCAATGGTTGGGGAGAAGTTTTGCAGATTTTAGAGAGTTGGGATGAGTTGGAAACTGTTGCGAATAGAGCAATAGAAGTTTTAGATACCTCCCAGCATTCTTTTAGACTAGCCCGTGCTTATGATTTTCTCGCCGAATGTGAACTAGCTAAAGGTAACTATAGACAAGGGAAAAAACTTGCTGAAACTGCTATAGAAATTTTTGACAATACTCTGAGTGCTGCATCTGTTCCGACCTTAGAAAAAGACAAAAAAACTTTAGATAGGGAAGAGTATTATCATCGGGGTAGATATTTATTTTCTTTGGCAAAAGCTGAAAAAGGTAATGGTAAAATTAAATTGGCTATAGAGACTTTGGAACTAGCTAAAGAGAGGACGAAGCCTGAATATAACCCGGATTTTTACATCAATATTATCAAGGAGTTACGAAAAATCTATTACGGACAAAAAGAATATCTTAAAGCTTTTGAATTAAAGCAAGAACGACAAAGAATAGAACAACAATTTGGGTTTATAGCTTTTGTTGGTGCGAATACCTTGGGTTCTAGAAAAGCTAATATGAATTTGGCTTTACCTCAGTCAAAACCAAAAATTAATCAACAAAAACTCACTCAAGAAATAGCAGCATCTGGACGAGAACTTGATGTCGAAAAATTGCAAGAAAGGTTGAGTCGCCCTGACTATAAACTTATAGTTATTTATGGAGAGTCAGGAGTTGGTAAAAGTTCGATTTTGCAGGCTGGATTAATTCCTGTTTTAGAGAAAAAATTAATTGATACTCGTGATGCTGTGGTGGTTTTGCAGCGAGTTTATATTGATTGGATTTACCAACTGGGAAAAGGTTTAGCTAAACAACTGGAAATAACTAAAAATTTAGCTGTTAATTCAGAGGCTATAACCTCGATCGAGGAAATTCTTGCTCAGTTGAAAAAGAATGAGGAATCAAATCTACTGACGGTTATTATTTTTGATCAATTTGAGGAGTTTTTCTTTTTTAATAGGGAACCTCGGCATAGACGAGAATTTGATCAGTTTATCCAATATTGTTTGGAAATACCTTTTGTGAAAATTGTTTTATCATTGAGAAAAGATTATATTCATTATTTGTTAGATTTTAGTCGTTTGGCTAATTCAGAACTAATTAATGAGAATATTTTAGACAAAAAAAATCTCTATTACTTAGGGAATTTTACACCTTCACAGGCCAAATTAGTGATTGAAGAATTAACAGCAAATTCTCAGTTTAAAATAGATTCAGCACTGACACAAAAATTGGTAGAAGACTTGGCAGAGGAGTTGGGAGTAGTTCGTCCGATAGAGTTACAAGTAGTAGGGGCACAACTCCAGGAAGATCAGATTACGACTTTGGCAAAATATCAAGAATTAGGAGATAATCCTAAAGTAGAATTGGTAGATATATCTTTAAAATCAGTGGTGAAAGACTGTGGGGAAGAAAATGAAAAATTGGCTTGGATAGTGTTATGGTTGTTGACGGATGAAAAGGATATTCGACCTCTGAAAACTGAAGCTGAGTTGGTGAAAGAGAGCCAATTTAATCCGGAGAAGTTAGAGTTAGTGTTAAAGATTTTTGTGGGTTCGGGGTTAGTGTTTTTATTATCAGAAAAACCAGCAGCTCGTTATCAGTTAGTACATGATTATTTGGTTGGGTTTATTCGGCAAATAAAAGGAGATAAAATAATAGAGGAACTGAAGCAGGAACAGGAAAAAGGCAAGCAGTTGCAGAAGTCGGTATTTAGAGGTTCTTTTGCTGTTGCCTTGGTGATGGCGGTATTAACAGGGTTCCGAGCAAACAAGCAAAGGATACGAGCAGAAGAGCAAACTGATATTGCTCAGGCAAATGAGTCTATAGTTCAGGCAAATGACTCTATAGCGTTATCTGTTTCAGGTCAGCGATGGGATGGGTTGATAACTGCTATGAAAGCTAGGCAAAAACAAATTGATGCTAACAGTCAACCAAGAGATAAAGCTAGCCAGATTAGATATGCCCTCCAAGTCGCAGTTTACAGGGGCAACAGCGATCAAGAGTTTGGAGAATTCAACCGTCTTCAGGGTCATGATAATGTGGTCGAAGCTGTAGCATTTAGTCCCGATAGCAAGACTATTGCAACTGCTGGTCGTGACAAAACAGTGAAATTGTGGGACCCCCAGGGGCAGTTATTGCATACTCTCACCGGTCATGAAGATTCGGTCTTTTGTATAGCATTTAGTCCCAATGGAAAGATTATTGCTTCTGCTGGTGCTGACAAGACAGTGAAGTTGTGGAACCTTCAGGGGAAATTATTGTACACTCTCACCGGGCATAAGGAAGCGGTTAATGGTATAGCATTTAGTCCCGATGGAAAGACTATTGCAACTGCTGGTACTGACAAGACAGTGAAGTTGTGGGAGCCTCAGGAGCGTCAGGGGAAATTATTGCATACTCTCACCGGCCATGAGAATTCGATCTTGGGTATAGCATTTAGTCCCGATGAAGACATTATTGCTTCTGCAAGTTTAGACAATACAGTGAAATTGTGGAACCGTGAGGGGAAATTATTGCGGACTTTGACCGGCAATGAGCATTCGGTCATTGATATAGCATTTAGTCCCGATGGAGAGATTATTGCAACTGCTGGTGCTGACAAGACAGTGAAATTGTGGAACCGTCAGTGGAATTTATGGCAAACTCTAAAAAGCCATAATAATTGGGTCATTAGTATAGCATTTAGTCCCGATGGAAAGACTATTGCTTCTGCAAGTAGGGACACTACAGTGAAGTTGTGGAACCTTCAAGGGAAATTATTGCAGACTCTGACTGACCATGAGAATTCGGTCGAAGCTGTAGCATTTAGTCCCGATGGAAAGACTATTGCAACTACTGGTGCTGACAATACAGTGAAATTGTGGAAGCCTCAGGGGAAATTATTGCAGACTCGCAGGAATGATATAGAATTTAGTCCCAAGGATAAAGATATTGTTGCAACTATTGATAATAATGATAACAAGACAGTGATATTGCGGAACCGTCAGGAGGTATTGGAGCGTCTGACAGGCCATGAGACTTCGGTCATTGATATAGCATTTAGTTCCGATGGAGAGATTATTGCAACTGTTGATGCTAAAAATACAGTGAAATTGTGGGACCTTAATGGGAATTTATGGCAGACTATCCCCGGCTATCAGAATTTTGTCTATGGTAATGGTATAGGAGTCTATCCTAATGAAGAGATTGTAACTAGTGGTCCTAACAATACAATAAAGTTGTGGAAAGGTTTACGGATAGAAGATTTAACTACGCGTGGTTGCTGGTGGTTAAATGATTATTTAATTACCCATCCCCAGGAGTTAGAAGAACTCAGAATTTGCCAAACTGACAAACGCAAGGAATTAGCTGCTAGGAATTGGGTAATAGAGGGAGAGAAGTTGGCACGGGAAGGGAAGGTTAAGGAGGCAGTTGCCACATTTAAGAAAGCGCTGAAATGGGAGCCAGACCTCAACCTTGACCCAAAAGTTAGGGCAGCATCATTAGTTAAGGCAAAAAAACTGATGGAGGAAGGAACGAAATTAGCAAACGAAGAAAAAATAGAGGCAGCAATAGAAAAATATAAACGAGCAAAAGAACTTGATCAAGTAGCATTGATACCTACTTTGCAAAATCTTGACCCAGAAGTTGAAGCTACATATCAGGCAGTACTTGCATTGTTGAAGAAAGGGGATGACCTTGTTAAGGAGGGAAAAGTTAAAGAAGCGATCGCTTCCTACCAAAAAGTAGAAAAAATCGACCCCACCCAAATTTCTGCTAGTCATTGGAATGAACTTTGTCGCTATGGCAGTCTTTATCAAAAAGCTGCTAATGTTATGTTCGCCTGTGACAAAGCAGTTTCCCTGAGCCGGAAAGATGGGGATATTATTGATAGTCGCGGACTGGCCAGAGCATTAACAGGGGATATTGAAGGAGCGATCGCCGATTTTCAGGTATTTGTAGAATGGACGACCAATGAGGAGAGAAAGGCACAACGACAAGAATGGATAAAAGCACTTCAGGCAGGAGAAAACCCATTTACTGATGAGCTCTTAAAAGAGTTAAGGTAGTAGTAAGTTAGAATTTAGAATTCAGAAGGGTTTTTCTCCAGGGAGGCATACAACAATAATCTTATCTCCGGATAATTAGTAACAAAAAGCATATGGTTTGTAGTAAGGCTTGATCTCAGTATACACTTTCTATACTTTACCCGTAAGTATTAAAAGCCTTATACTTATATAGGCCAGCTTATGCATTCCTAAAGTCTAGTATATTTTTAGCGTTTGATTGTTTCTATCCATTATATATTACAGCGCTTTTCAAATTGATGAACTACATCACCATAACCAAAACCTTGTAGGAACCTTGCATGCAACGTCCCTACTGTGGTCGACCGACATGAAAAATGCTGTAAAGCGAGGAGGCGAGCTCAAATTTTTTCTGAAAAACTTTAAACTAGCTTTAACAATAAACCTCTAGAAAAAAAGGATAAGAGCTTGCTAGATAGGTTAGTTCTGCCTAAGTCCTGATAAAATAGATTAGTGTGTTTATATAAAATTAGATAAAATCTTATGACCGAAAATATGATAAATATTATGACTGTAGATGCCGATACCTTTTTTCAGGCAATAGACCCTAGGGCTCCTCTTTTTATAGACAATGAGGAAATTGACGAAAAATACTATATTGACTTTTCTCCAGTGCGTGGGCAACAGGTGATTAAGGATTTGAAATCTACTATTACTCGTTGGTCTAAAGGTAAACCTACCTGTCAATTATTTACTGGACATATTGGTTGTGGTAAGTCTACAGAACTCTGGCGACTGAAGCAACAGTTGGAAACGGCTGGTTATCATGTTGTTTATTTTGAGTCTGAAAAAAACCTGGAAATGGTAGATGTGGATGTTAGTGATATTCTTTTGACTATTGCCCAAAAGGTGAGTGAAAGTTTGGAGAAGCTAGAAAGACTAAATTTGGAGGAGCCAAAAAGGCTAAAAGGTCTACTTCAGAATGTTGTTAAATTATTACAGACGGAAATTGAATTTTCGGCAGAAGCTAATGTTCCTGGTGTTGGTAAGGTATCAGCTAGCAGTGAGGGTTCATTTTCGGCAGATTTAGGAATAGGTCAATTGAAGGCTGATAAGGAAGGGTTAGAGTCTGTGACTTCAGGTCTTGGTAAAATTTCTGCCCAGGCAAAGAGTAGTCCGGAACTCCGCCACAAACTGAGGGAATATCTGGGACCTCGCACCCATGGAATTATTGAGATGATTAATAAAGAGTTGCTTGAACCTGCTGATCAGAAGTTGAAAGAGTATGGTAAAAAGGGGTTGGTTGTGATCGCTGATAGTCTTGATAAGGTTGATAGTTCCCCAAAACCTTGGGGTAGAAATCAGCAGGAATATTTGTTTGTAGACCGAGGGGATCAACTAACAAGCCTTCAGTGTCATCTGATTTATACTCTACCTATAGCATTGCGGTTTTCTAATGACTACGGCACTTTAACTCAAAGATTTGAGACTCCTAAGATATTGCCGATGGTAGCTACACAGTTACAGGATGGCAGTGAATGTATCCCCGGAATGGAGTTAATGCGACAGTTGGTCTTGGCTAGGGCTTTTCCAGAATTAACACCACAGGAAAGGTTGGCAAGGGTGACGGAAGTGTTTGATAGTCAGGAAACTTTAGACTATTTATGTCGGGTTAGTGGGGGTCATGTGAGGAATATGTTCCGAATGGTACTTGATGCTCTCAAAGAGGAGGAAGACTTACCTATTTCTCGTGGGAGTGTTGATAATGTAGTGAGAAATTATCGCAAGGAACAACTTTTGGCTATAGATGATCACGAGTGGGAGTTATTACGGCGGGTAGTTCAAACAAAAAAAGTAACGGGTGATAAGGGATACCAAATTTTAATCCGGAGTATGTTTGTTTATGAGTATCAATATGACCAGAATTCTTGGTTTGATGTTAATGCTCTTTTGAAAGATGCACCGAAATTGAAGATAAGTTAATAGATAGGTAGGTATTATTAAGATAGTAGGAAGTGAAAAATTTATGTCTGGTAGTGGTAATATAGAAAAGTTGCTTCGAGGGTTGAACAGGTCTAAAGGAAGATTCTCGCCATTTTTGGCTCGTTATAGTTATGTGAGTCAGCGCGATCGCTTAATTGAAAATTTTCGAGCATCTTTTCCTGGTGTATTGAAAGTATTGCCGTTGGATGAGTCTGTAACCCAAATTTATACAACTGTCAGAGAATATTTAGAAGACAAAGAGCTCGATGTTCTTATGGTTTGGGGTTGGGAGTCGTTGAGGGATATTAATAAATTATTAGTGGCAATGGGGTATGTGCGGGAAGAGTTTAGAAAGCATTGCCCTCTACCGATAGTTTTTTGGGTAGATGGGAAGGTTGCCCGGAAATTTATTCGGTTAATTCCAGATTTTTACAATTGGGTGAGTCTGACTGTATTTGAATCTGCTAATGATGAATTGATTGATTTTATTCAGCAGACGAGTGAGAATGTTTACCAGAAGGTTTTGGAAAGTGGGGCAGAAATATTTTTAGATTATACTGACCTGGGTTTGCCAGAGTCTACTTATCAAGATTTGTTAGAGGCTCGGCAAGAATTGGCAAATAGAGGAATTACTTTAGAAGCAGAACTAGAGGCGAGTCTGGAATTTGTTTTAGGTGGGTTGGTAGATGATTTTGAGAAAACAGCCCGAGACCATTATCAACGGAGTCTTGAATTTTGGCAACAACTTAACAACCCATTGCGGGTTGCTCATACTTATTATTATTTGGGTTTGTGGTGGCAGAGTTATGGGGTGACACATCGAGCAGGAAAAAAGACGGCTGACATGAATGCTAGCTCTTATTTTCAAAAGTCAGTAGAAGGTTTTGAGGCAATTAACCGTCTAGACTTAGTTGCCAAATTTATCAATGGTTGGGGAGAAGTTTTGCAGATTTTAGAGAGTTGGGATGAGTTAGAAACTGTTGCGAATATAGCAATAAAAGTTTTAGATACCTCCCAGCCTGCTTTTAGACTAGCCCGTGCTTATGATTTTCTCGCCGAATGTGAACTAGCTAAAGGTAACTATAAACAAGGGAAAAAACTTGCTGAAACTGCTATAGAAATTTTTGACAATACTCTGAGTGCTGCAGCTGTCCCGACCTTAGAAAAAGACAAAAAAACTTTAGATAGGGAAGAGTATTATCATCGGGGTAGATATTTATTTTCTTTGGCAAAAGCTGAACAAGGTAATGGTAAAATTAAATTGGCCATAGATACTTTGGAAAGAGCTAAAGATAGGACAAAGCCTGAGTATAACCCAGATTTTTACATCAATATTATCAAGAAATTACGAGAAATCTATTACGGACAAAAAGAATATATTAAAGCTTTTGAATTAAAGCAAGAACGACAAAGAATAGAACAAGAATTTGGGTTTATAGCTTTCGTTGGTACCAAGCCCTTAGAAAAAATAGAAGAGATAAAAGAAAATATTCATCCGGCTTTACCTCAGTCGAAATACAGAATTAATCAACAACAAATTAATCAAGAAATTGCAGCATCTGAACGACTATGTGATCTAAAAAAATTGCGAGAAAGGTTGAGTCGTCCGGACTATAAACTTATAGTTATTCATGGAAAATCAGGAGTAGGTAAAACCTCAATTTTGCAGGCAGGATTAATTCCTGTTTTAAAAGAAAAATTAATTGGTATTTTTGATGTAGTGGTAGTTTTGCAACGAGTTTATGTTAATTGGATTTCCGAGTTGGGAAAAATTTTAGCTCGACAACTGCAAATAACTAAAAAGTTAGCTGTAAATTCAGATAGTCTCAGCTCGACTGAGAGAATTTTTGTTCAGTTGGGTAATAACGATAAGTTAAATATAATGACAGTTATTATTTTTGACCAATTTGAGAAATTTTTCTTTGTTAATAGGGAACTAAGGAATAAGTTGGAATTTGCCCAATTTCTCCAAAAATGTTTAGATATTGATTCTGTGAAGATTGTTATCTCATTGAGAGAAGATTATGTTCATTATTTATCAGAGTTTAATCTTTTCGATAATGTAGAGCTGATTCATAATGATATTTTAAGTGAAAAAAACCTTTATCACTTCGGTAATTTTACACCTGAACAGGCAGAATCAGTTATTCAAGAATTAACAACAAATTCTCAGTTTGAAATAAAGGAGAATCTGAGAAAAAAGTTGTTGGAAGATTTAACTGACGAGTCGGGAGAAATTCTTCCAATTGAGTTACAAGTGGTAGGGGCACAACTTGAGAGAGAGAATATTGACACTTTGGCAAAATATCAAGAATTAGGAGATAATCCTAAAGTAGAATTGGTAGAGAGATATTTACAATCAGTGGTGGAAGACTGTGGGAAAGAAAATGAAAAATTTGCTTGGGTAGTGTTGCAGTTATTGAGCGATGAAAAGGAGACTCGACCTCTACAAATTAAAGCTGAGTTAGAGAAGGAAAGTGAATTTAATCCGGAGAAGTTAGAGTTAGTATTAAAGATTTTTGTGGGTTCGGGGTTAGTATTTTCGTTGCCAGAACAAGCAGCATATCCTTATCAGTTAGTGTATGATTATTTGGTATGGTTTATTCGGCAAAGGAGAAGAAAAAAGCACAACGACAAAAATGGATAAAACTGCTCCAGGCAGGGGAAAACTCATTTAATGATGAGATGTTGAAGGAGTTGAGGGATTGGGCATCATGCTCCTATTGGTCAACAATTGAATCTTAATAGACCACTACTAACGCAACTACAGGCATCTATTCTAAAATAGAAAAGTACATTTATATATATAAATTATGACTGTAAATGTCCAAGCTTTCTATAGAGCAACAGACCCTGGAGTCGCTCTGTTTATAAACAATGCAGAAATTGATAAAAAATACTACATTGACTTTTCCCCAGTGCGTGGCGGACAAGTTATCAAGAAACTAAAAAAAACCATTCTCTGGTCTGAAGGCCGACCCACTTGCCAATTATTTACTGGACATATTGGCTGTGGCAAGTCTACCGAACTCTTGCGACTCAAGCAACAGTTAGAAGCAGAAAAATTTCACGTCGTCTACGTTGATTCTACCAACAATCTACACAAGGATGATGTAGATATCACCGATATTCTTCTAAATATTGTCCAAGAGGTGAGTAAAAGTTTGGAGAGTTGGAAAAAACTTAACTTAAACGAACCTATAAAATTCAAAGCTATACTTAAGAGAGCTGCTGAATTATTGCAGACAGAAATAGAAATATCTCCTCAAATGGAGCTATCTTTAGGAATTGCCAAAATCACTGCCCAGGCAAAAAAGAATGATAGAACTCACACTAAACTCAGAAACTTTTTTGAATCACGCACAGGTGATATTATTGAAAGCATTAACCAAGAATTGATCAAACCTGCAAACAAAAAGCTGCGGCAGCATGGCAAACAAGGATTAGTTGTCATCGCTGATAACCTGGATAGAATTAAAAGTGTGGCTAAAGATTGGGGGATACCTCAACCAGAATATCTTTTTGTTGACCGGGGTGAAGAACTGATGAGTCTCGACTGCCACCTAATTTATACTATTCCTCTAGCATTGACGTTTTCCGATGATTATCCTATATTAGCCCAACAGTTTAATAAAGAAGTCAATCTATTGCCAATGGTAGCGACACATTTACGGGATGGTAGTGAATTTACTCAAGGAATGGAATTAGTTAGACAGTTAGTGTTGGCAAGAGCGTTTCCTGAATTATCTGCCCAGAAACGCTTGGCCAAAGTTAAGGAAATATTTGACACTCAGGAAACTTTAGACTATTTATGTTGCATCAGTGGAGGTCATGTAAGGGATGTACTGCGAATAGTTAATGAGGCTATTATGGAAGAAGATAAGTTGCCCATATCCCGTGATAGCATTGATAAGGTCATTAAAATTTTCCGTAATCAGCGACGAAAAGCTATAGATGACAAACAGTGGGAGTTATTGCGCCGAGTTGTTAAAACACAGACAGCAGCGGGAGATGAAGGATACAAAATGTTAATCCGGAGTATGTTTGTTTTTGAGTATAGAGACGATGAAGGTTCCTGGTTTGATGTTAATCCTCTTTTAAAAGATGCACCGGAATTGAATGTCAATTAATAGATAGGGAGGTTGCGTGCAGTATTCTTACTGCATGTAGTATTTTCACATAGTTAGGAAGTTAAACATTTATGTCTGGTAATGGTAATCTAAAGAAGTTGCTTCGAGGCTTGAACAGGTCTAAAGGAAGATTCTCGCCATTTTTGGCTCGTTATAGTTATGTGAGTCAGCGCGATCGCTTAATTGAAAATTTCCGAGCATCTTTTCCTGGTGTATTGGCAGAGTTGCAGTTGGATGAGTCTGTGACACAAATTTATACAACTGTCAGAGAATATTTAGGAGACAAAGAGCTTGATGCCCTAATGGTTTGGGGTTGGGAGTCGTTGAGGGATATTAATAAATTATTAGTGGCAATGGGATATGTGCGGGAAGAGTTTAGAAAGCATTGCCCTCTGCCGATAGTTTTTTGGGTAGATGGGAAGGTTTCCCGGAAGTTTATTCGGTTGATTCCAGATTTTTACAATTGGGTGAGTCTGACTGTATTTGAATCTGCTAATGATGAATTGATTGATTTTATTCAGCAGACGAGTGAGAGTGTTTATCAGAAGGCTTTAGAAAGTGGGGCAGAAATATTTTTAGATTATGCTGACCTGGGTTTGCCAGAGTCTACTTATCAAGAATTGTTAGAGGTTAGGCAAGAATTGGCAAATAGAGAAATTACTTTAGAACCAGAATTGGAGGCAAGTCTGGAATTTGTTTTAGGTAGGTTGGCAGATGATTTTGAGAAAACAGCAAAAGAGCATTATCAAAGGAGTCTGGAACTTTGGCAACAACTTAACAACCCGTTGCGGGTTGCTCATACTTATTATTATTTGGGTTTATGGTGGCAGAGTTATGCACTTAGACATAGAGCAGAAAAAAATATGGTTTTCTCCCAAGCAAGCTCTTATTTACAACAGTCAGTAAAAGGGTTTGAAACACTTAAGCGTCCGGACTTAGTTGCCAAATTTATCAATAGTTGGGGAGAAGTTTTGCAGATTTTGGAGAGTTGGGTTCAGTTGGAAACTGTTGCGAATAGAGCAATAGAACTTTTAGAGCCTTCCAAGCCTTCTTTTAGGCTAGCCCGTGCTTATAATTTTCTCACCGAATGTGAACTAGCTAAAGGTAACTGTAAACCAGCCAAACAACTTGCTGAAACTGCTATAGAAATTTTCAACAATACCCTGAGTGCTGCATCTGTTCCCACCTCAAAAAAAGACGAAAAAACTTTAGATAGGGAAAAGTATTATCATCATGGTAGATATTTATTTTCTTTGGCAAAAGCTGATAGAGGTAATGGTGAAATCAAATCAGCTATAGCTACCTTGGAACAAGCAAAAGATACAACAAAACCATCATATAACCACAACTTTTACATCGATATTATCACAGAATTACGAGAAATATATTACCAACAAAAAGAATATCTTCAAGCTTTTGAATTAAAGCAAGAAATACAAAAAATAGAACAACAATTTGGATTGATAGCTTTTATTGGTCCTAATCGTTTGAGAGATATAAAAGAAAATATAAATTTGGCTTTATCTCAGTCAAAACAGAGAATTAATCAACAAAAACTTACTCAAGAAATAGCAGCATCTGGACGAGAACTTGAGGTGGAAGAATTGCTGGAAAAAATTAGTCGTCCTGACTATAAATTAATAGTTATTCATGGGGAATCAGGAGTAGGCAAGAGTTCAATTTTACAAGCTGGATTAGTTCCGAGTTTAGAGGCAAAATCAATTGATACTCGTGATGTAGTAGTAGTTTTACAACGAGTTTATGTTAATTGGATTTCCGAATTAGGAAAAATTTTAAGGGAAAAACTGCAAAGAATTGCCAATTTAACAGTTAATTCAGAGAGTCTAAATTCCCCTGAAGCAATTTTTGCTCAGTTGGAAAATAATGGTAATGATAAATTAAATCTACTGACGGTGATCATTTTTGATCAATTTGAAGAATTTTTCTTTGCCAAGATGGAACCAAAGGATAAACGACTATTTGCTGAGTTTCTCCAAAAATGTTTGGAAATACCTTTTGTGAAAATAGTTTTTTCATTGAGAGAAGATTATATTCATTATTTATTAGAGTTTAATCGGTTGAGTGATTTAGATGCAATTAATAATAATATCTTAGACAAAGATATCCTCTATTACCTAGGAAATTTTTCACCCAATAAGGCCAAATTAGTTATTAAAGGATTAACGACAAATTCTTTATTTAAAATTCCGACAAATCTAACAGAAAAGTTAGTAGAAGACTTAGCTATGCAGTCTGGAGAAATTCGTCCCATTGAGTTACAAATAGTAGGGGCACAACTCCAGACAGAGAATATTACGACTTTAGCAAAATATCAAAAATTAGGAGATAACCCTAAAGAAAAATTGGTAGATATATTTTTAAAATCAGTGGTGAAAGACTGTGGGGAAGAAAATGAAAAATTGGCTTGGGTGGTGTTGTGGTTGTTGACGGATGAAAATAATACTCGACCTCTGAAAACTAAAGCTGAGTTGGTCAAAGAAAGTCTATTGAATCCTGAGAAGTTAGAGTTAGTATTAAATATTTTTGTAGGTTCGGGGTTAGTATTTTTGTTGCCAGAAAAACCGGAAGCTCTTTATCAGTTAATACATGATTATTTGGTCGGTTTAATTCGGCAAAGAAAAACAGTAGAAACACTACAGGAACTAAAACAGGAACAGGAAAAACGGCAGCAGTTGCAGAAACGGCAGCAGTTGCAGAAGTGGTCATTGATAGGTTTAGTTACTGGTTTATTTTTGGTATTGTTTATTCCAGGTACTCTTTTAAATCGAATATACATCTCCAGAAAGGGTTCTCAAACCCTTGCCCCGCCCTTCCCAAATCGGCATTTTGGGATAAATCGAATTGCTTTAAATAGATTAGCTGAAAATATGACTGTAGAAGTTGTTGCTCGTATTGTTGTTTCTGGAGGTGACCTTTTTAGCTCATTAGGTTCGGGGGTTATTATTGGTAAAAAAGATTCTACTTATTATGTGCTGAGTGCCAACCATATTTTTTTGTACCCAAATGATTATCAATTATTTGTTCGTAGTAAAAAACCGGGGGAGGATGCGGAAATTCTGAAACTAGAAATTATCTACCGTTATCCAGATGCAGATTTGGCTGTGTTTAAGTTTGCTAGTGTGAAGCAATATAAGGTGGCTGAAATAGGGGAGGCGAGTCAGTTAAGGAAAAATAGTCAAGTTTATGTGGGGGGTTGGCCTAAAGTTGAGAATAGGGAAGGTTTTCAGTTTACTCCGGCGAAGGTGACTAACCCACGAGCAGGAGATCTTTTAACTTATGAGCCTACTGTACCTGGTGAGGGTGTATATCCAGGTATGAGTGGGGGGGCGGTTTTGAATGAGGCGGGGCAGTTGATAGGTATTCATGTGGGGTTGACAAAACTTGATGGAGATGGGGTGGGGGTTTTGGTTTCGACTTTTTTGCGGGAGATACCACAGCAGGTTAGTAAGGTTTTGGTAAGGTCAACTTCTGTGGGGATAGAAAAAAATAAAATTACTACAAAGTTATATAAAGGACGGAGCTTTGTCAAAGAGGGAAAAGTTAAAGAAGCGATCGCCTCCTACCAAAAAGCAGAAAAAATCGACCCCACTCAAATTTCTGCTTTTAATTGGAATACACTTTGTCGGTATGGCAGTCTTTATAAAAAAGCTGCTGATGTTATGTTCGCCTGTGAAAAAGCAGTTGTCCTGAGCCTGAAAGATGGCGATATTATTGATAGTCGCGGACTGGCAAGAGCATTAACAGGGGATATTGAAGGAGCAATAATAGATTTTCAGGTATTTGTAGAATGGACGAGCAATGAGGAGAGAAAAGCACAACGACAAGAATGGATAAAAGCACTTCAGGCAGGAGAAAACCCATTTACTGATGAGTTGTTGAAAGAGTTAAGGTAGTTTTATTTTAAAATAATTTCAGCTATATATTCAAATGAAAACCTTAACTTTAATCCTAGCTAACCAGCTCTTTGAATATCATCCAGCTTTGGAGACCGATACAGACTTTGTATTAGTAGAATCAAAGGAACTATGCAACCGCCTCAACTATCATAAATTTAAACTCACCTATACATTAACCCGTCTGAGAGAATATCGAGATTTACTCATTTCAAAAGGTCAAAAAGTCTATTATTTTGAATTAAATTAAAACCTAAACTTTGAAGATGCCATCAAAAAGTTAGTTAAAGAATTTAGTTATACCAAACTTCAATTAAATCAAGTGCAACATTCAGACAAAAGTTACTATTTTTAAAGGTAGACGCTCTAGTATAATATAAGTATTTGATAGGTGAATGCTCAACTATAAACAAAAATGTCTAGTAACCTAAAAGTTAACAATCAAAAATTATTACAGAAATTACTTCGAGGCATGGAAATGTCTCAAGGGAGATTTCGGCTATTTCTGGTCTGCTGTAATAATCTAACTCAGCGTCAATACCTAATTCAACAACTCCGAGAGTCTTTTTCTCGAGACTTGGCAGAGTTGGAACTAGATAAGTCAGTGGCAGAACTCTATGCCACTATTTGTCAACATTTAGAAGCACAACAACCAAATGCTTTGACAGTTTGGGGTTTGGAGTCGGTCAGGAATATTGATCAACTGCTCGTCTCAATGGGTTTGGCACGGGAGGAATTTAGAAAAAATTTTCATTTCCCAATACTTTTATGGATAAATGCAGAGGTTTCCCGGAAGTTTATTCGCTTAATTCCTGATTTTGCTAGTTGGACCAGTGTAACTGTATTTGAAACTCCCACTCAAGAGTTAATAGATTTTATTCGGCAAACGAGTGAGAATATCTATCAGAAAGTATTAGAAAGTGAAGCAGGAATATTTTTAAATTATACTGACCTGGGTTTGCCAGAATCTACTTATCAAGATTTGTTAGAGGCTAGGCAAGAATTGGCAAATAGAGGAATTACTTTAGAAGCAGAATTAGAGGCGAGTCTGGAATTTGTTTTAGGTAGGTTGGCAGATGATTTTGAGGAAACAGCCCGAGACCATTATCAACAGTGAAGTTGTGGCAAAATTGGCGGATCGAAGATTTGACTAAACGTGGTTGCCAGTGGTTAAATGATTATTTAATTACTCATCCCCAGGAGTTAGAGGAACTCAAAATTTGCCAAACTGACAAACGCAAGGAATTAGCTGCTAGTAGTTGGGTAATAGAGGGAGAGAAGTTGGCAAGGGAAGGGAAGGTTAAGGAGGCAGTTGGCAGATTTAAAAAAGCACTGAAATGGAACCCAGACCTCAACCTTGACCCAAAAGTTAGGGCAGCATCATTAGTTAAGGCAAAAAAACTGATGGAGGAAGGAACGAAATTAGCAAACGAAGAAAAAATAGAGGCCGCAATAGAAAAATATAAACGAGCAAAAGAACTTGATCAAGTAGCATTGATACCTACTTTGCAAAATCTTGACCCAGAAGTTGAAGCTACATATCAGGCAGTACTTGCATTGTTGAAGAAAGGGGATGACCTTGTTAAGGAGGGAAAAGTTAAAGAAGCGATCGCTTCCTACCAAAAAGCAGAAAAAATCGACCCCACCCAAATTTCTGCTAGTCATTGGAATGAACTTTGTCGCTATGGCAGTCTTTATCAAAAAGCTGCTAATGTTATGTTCGCCTGTGAAAAAGCAGTTTCCCTGAGCCCGAAAGATGGGGATATTATTGATAGTCGCGGACTGGCCAGAGCATTAACAGGGGATATTGAAGGAGCGATCGCCGATTTTCAGGTATTTGTAGAATGGACGAGCAATAAGGAGAGAAAGGCACAACGACAAGAATGGATAAAAGCACTTCAGGCAGGAGAAAACCCATTTACTGATGAGCTCTTAAAAGAGTTAAAGTAGTAGTCAGTTATAATTTAGAATTCAGAAGGGTTTTTCTCAAGGGAGGCATACAACAATAATATTATCTCCGGATAATTAGTAACAAAAAACATATGGTTTGTAGTAGGGCTTGAGCTCAGTATACACTTTCTATACTTTACCCGTAAGTATTAAAAGCCTTATACTTATATAGGCCAGCTTATGCATTCCTAAAGTCTAGTATATTTTTAGCGTTTGATTGTTTCTATCCATTATATATTACAGCGCTTTTCAAATTGATGAACTACATCACCATAACCAAAACCTTGTAGGAACCTTGCATAAGGGCGTCCCTACTGTGGTCGACCGAGATGGTAAGATAACGAGTCATGCTAACCGCTGATAGAGTTCAGAGTTTTTTGTTAATACATAATTTACTGCTTGATTAAAATCAATTTGAGATTCCTGTAACCATTCAGCAATTTTTGATTCTAGGATTTTCTCTGGTGAGATATCCTGCTGGTTGGCAATTTGTTGGAGTTGTTGGTATTGTTCTTGTGAGAGTTTTATGGTGATTTGGTTCATGGGTTTTTCCTTTTGTTAGAGTTGGCCTTTGAATGCGCGTTGTCAGAGGGAGTTAAATAGGTTCAGGACTTACGCAAAGACACTAATTGTAGTGTAAATTTCGGATCAGGATTATCAAAAATACACCACATATAGAAGCAATACGTAAGTCCTGTTTATATTAAGAGCCTAGGCTATAAAAATAATAGGGTAGCTATAAAAAAACTACCCCTCAAAATTTATCAAATACGGTTTCAGGTTACAGCTATTTAATTTAACGGTAAAAATTGCTTAACCTATTTACCATGTTATTCCTGATAAATAGAACTGCTACATCCCAATAGCGATCGTCTGCATCTTTAATATCGCACTTAATTTTCCATTCTCCATCATCTACAACAGGCATGATAGTTAATGCTGTTGCTTTGTGTTTCTGCTTTGCTCCGCAATTAAATCCAGCAAGAATTGCAGTCCATTCTGAGGCTGGATATCCGGTTTTAATTGTGGGATTACCTTTTACCTGATAAATCTTATATTCCATGGGTTTTTGGGTTGTATCAGTCCCATCAGGAGTTGGGGTGGGATTAGTCCCATCAGTAGTTGATGTGCTATCATCCTTCGGTGGCCGTGAAGCTTCATCAAGTGGACTTGTAGAGCTAGTATTGCTAGCAACATAAATATCGTGTAAATCACTAGCCTCAATACCTGCGACTTTTTTCTGTTTAAAGTTAAGAGTAATAGACACATAATGTTGATTACTTGGTAACTCAAATAAACCTAGTCCTGTGCCTGGACCAAAAGAAGAGCCTGGGTATGGTAGAGTTGGACAGAACTCTTGTTTGCCTAGAGAGTTTTTACTAGAAATAATTTGAGTAGCTGCATCTAAGAATATCCGAGCATTATTGCCTTGGCCGAGAGTTCCACTATTGAATAATTTCCAATCACCTAGGTTAAGTTCACTACCATCGAGAGTTATTGCGGTGACTTTAATGGTTGTATCTGCAGCATTGCTACCGTTAAAAAGTCTTGATATGGCTAAATAGGTGTCGCCAGAGGTTGCACCATCACTTGCTTTTGAGCCTCCTGCGGAAGCTTTGTATTTACTGAAATCTAGAGTGACAGAATAGTTATTTTCACTTCCTAAA
>JAKQYE010000090.1:0-1621 GCA_023356605.1 Trichodesmium sp. MAG_R02
ATATCAAAGGAGACGCAGGTGATGATCTGATCATTAGTTATAGTGATGCAGGAGAACCCGATATTGCCCAGGATACAGATCAACCTAAGGTTTATTCCGAGCAACCCTTTCTTGAAGCTCATGATACTTTAACTGGAGGAGCAGGGGCTGATACTTTTGAGTTTAAACTGTTAATTAATGCCAAAGACAAGATTATTCAAAAACACGCCGATCCCGCCACCGGTAGAATTAACTGGCAAGGAGTTGCTGGCGAAAACGATAACCCCCATGATCACTGGGTTGATGCTATTGGTAATGATGTCATCCTTGACTTTAATAAAAGTGAAGGGGATAAAATTAAGATTTTAGGCCATACTGTACAAGTCAGGGAGATTAAAAATCTTGACAATGGAAATGGATCTATTATTCACTTAATTAGTAATCAAGGGGGTAATGGTGGAGCCCACGACCAAGATGAACTAGGAACAATTACTGTTTATGGTGATATAGTTGAACAGTCGGACTTAACTGTGCGTGCTGGAGTTACCTTTGGGGTTCTTCACTCCATCCCTATCAGTGATATTAATACTGAACAAATGCCCATGTCTATGATGATGGGTAGCGACGGAAGCAGTTGTCATATGCCAATGTGACTTATGGCTATTATCAACAATTGACACAAAAATCAACTAAAAAAGGAGGTGTTGTTTAGAGTATCTAAACAACACCTTCACCAATAATCACAAATTATAGTCATTTTAATTTAGATTGAGACGAGTATTTTTTGCTATAACTAGGTTTCAGCATAAAAAGTTTTCCATTATTATTTTAAATGACTATATCCTCACGGGGTGACAAGCTAGTTGAAAACTATATATAGAAGGGGATTTGCGTTCGGGGGCTGAAGAATATTTCAACAAAAAGAAAACGCTCAATACGAAATGCTGGGGTGTTAGAGCGATCGCACTACTCCCCCTAACCGTGTTGAATTATTATTCAAGCTGTATGAGAATATAATCAGGACTTACGCAACGGCACTAATTATAGTGGCAATCTCTTGAGAAAGATGAATTTATACACCATATATAGTGGTACTGCGTAAGTCCTGTTTTATTTTGGGTCTTTTCTTAGTAATAATTACTGAGTTAAGCTTGTATATATTATTTAACTTAGTTGAGCTGAAATTAAGTAATTTCTCTAATTGTTTTTTTTTATTTATTTGCTATTATATACTGAAGTATACAAGTAATCAGGACTTACAAAAAGGCACTAACTGTAGTGTAAATATCTAAGATAATTATCAAAAATACACTATAATATATAGCAGTACTGCGTAAGTCCTGGTAATATTAAAACTTTTGAACTGCAACTAAGGAGTTAAAAAATGTCTAATAGCCCTATTTATGGTACCGGAGAAGACGATGCACTATATGGTACCGGAGGAAACGATAAGGCGTATGGAGAATCCGGAAATGATATTATCGAAGGTAAAGGAGGTGATGATGAACTTTATGGTAATGGTGGGAATGACACAATCACAGGAGGTGAGGGTAACGACACAGTTTTGGGTAATACTGGAAATGACTCAATAGAAGGACAAGCAGGTAATGATCAGCTTTATGGTGGTGATGGGGATGACCTA
>JAKQYE010000090.1:1721-22217 GCA_023356605.1 Trichodesmium sp. MAG_R02
AGGAGGAAACGATACCATAGAAGGAGGAGAAGGTGATGACAAACTTTATGGTGGTCCAGATGATGACTTAATCAAAGGAGAAGACGGTCAAGATAAACTTTATGGTAATGATGGGAATGACGCAATGGAAGGAGGTGCGGATGATGACACAGTTTTAGGTCATGCTGGAGATGACTCAATAGAAGGACAAGCAGGTAATGATCAACTTCATGGTGGTGATGGGGATGACCTAATCTTGGGCGGAGAAGGAAACGATATGCAGACTGGAGGAGGAGGAAACGATACCATAGAAGGAGGAGAAGGTGATGACAAACTTTATGGTGGTCCAGATGATGACTTAATCAAAGGAGAAGACGGTCAAGATAAACTTTATGGTAATGATGGGAATGACGCAATGGAAGGAGGTGCGGATGATGACACAGTTTTAGGTCATGCTGGAGATGACTCAATAGAAGGAAACGCAGGTGATGATTTACTTTCTGGTGATCCTGGAGATGACCTAGTATCAGGCGGAGAAGGATATGATACGCTGTACGGAGGAGCAGGAGACGACAAACTTTATGGTGGTGATGATGATGATATCATTGATGATGGTGCTGGGGATGACATACTAGAAGGAAATACGGGTAATGATACACTTCGTGGTCGTGGAGGTGAAGACGAGCTCATAGGAGGTGATGGTGATGACCTCATCATTAGTTATAGTGATGCAGGAGAACCTGAGATTGCCCAAGAGACAAATGAATCTAAGGTCTATCCAGATCAACCCTTTCTTGAAGCTGATGATACTTTAACTGGAGGAGCAGGGGCTGATACTTTCCTATTTAGACCGTTGATGAATGCCAAACCTGAGATTATTGAAAAACACAATATGAACAATATGCACGATGATATGCATAATATGAACTTACATAAACAAATCGCTGGCGAAAATGGTTCAGTCCATGATCACTGGGTTGATAGCATTGGTGATGATATCATCCTTGACTTTAATAGAAGTGAAGGGGATAAAATTGAGATTAAGGGTCATACAGTAAAAGTAGAAAAAATTGAAGAGCTTGATGATGGAAGTGGATCTATTATTCATTTAATTAGTGATCAAGGGGCTAATGGTGGAGCCCACCACCTAGATAAACTAGGAACAATTACTGTTTATGGTGATATAGTGAAAGAGTCAGACTTAATAGCGACAGGAACACAGATATTTGGGGATGGTAGTGGTATGGCTTGAGAATTATCGCTATTATCAAAAATTGACATAAAAATCAACTAAAAGAGGAGGTGTTGTTTAGGGTATCCAACCAACACCTTCCCTAATAATCACAGGACTTACGCAAAAGAACTACTTGTAGTGTAAATATCTGAATTTGTGGCCAAAGATACACTATATATAGCGGTACTGCGTAAGTCCTGAATCACAAATAATTTCAAATTTTAACACTCCCCTTAACCAATTAAACCTCTATCCTACAATAGTTTTGAGCTGCTTGTCTCTCCGTGAGTTTGAACCCATATCAACTTTTAGGAATAGTAAGTACCTTTGCGATCGCCTTCTGAGATAGAAATAAGCAGCGGTAACTTGAGAGTTTTTCAATCATAATTTGTCAATGGAGCGATAGATCCCCGTGGCTTTAAACTGAGGAGGATATCAACAAACTACAATCTCCAAATTAACATCCGACCTTCTTCTCCCCCGCTAACCAAAGTTTTACCATTCGGACTAAACTGCACCGGATGATAACCACAAAGACTATCCAATAACTTCCCACTCTGCAAATTCCATAACTTAACCGTACCATCAATACTACCACTAGCAAGAATTTGATCATCTGGGCTAATAGCAACAGACAGAACAGCCCGAGAATGACCCTCAAAAATATTCACTAACTCACCCGTATCAACATCCCATAATTTAATCGTTTTATCTGCACCACCACTAGCGATCGCCTTACCATCAGAACTAAAAGCAACTGAATAAACATCCCCAGAATGCCCCCTTAATGTTCTCAGACTTTGACAACAACCTACCTGCCAAATCTTGATATCACCATCAGCACTACAACTAGCAAAAATCTGATGAGAATCTTTTTCCGTACAAATATTGTTAACTTTGCTATAAGTCACACAAAAAACTCTGTCTAAATGTTCATGTAATTTATATAATAATTCTCCGTTACGTTGATTCCATATTTTAATCGTCCGGTCTGCACTCCCGCTTGCTACAGTTTCACCATTCGGACTAATAGCTACTGAAAAAATAGCACCATAGCGATGACTATAAGGAGAACCAGAATAGCTATAAAATCTATCTGCCATTGTTTTTTTCTGTAGATTCCAAACTAATATTGTTCTATCACCTCCAGCACTAATAATTCTTCTACCATCAGCACTAATAGCTATTGCATACACTTGAGCAGTATGACCTAAAAACTTATGCAAAAGTTGTCCTGTTTGCAGGTTCCATAACCTAATTTTTTTGTCATCACTGCCACTTACTAAAATAAAACCTTGGGGATCTATAGCTATGGTATTTATAGGAGCAGTATTATCTTTAATAATTTGTACAGTTTTCCATAACTGAGAGAGTTCTACATAGTTTCTGATTTTTGTTCTTGTAGGAACTAGGTTAATTTTTTTCGGTTCAAATTCTACGACATGATCCAGCAATTCAGAGTGATACTGGCTATGATTATTGTATGATATTTTTTCTGTAACCTGTTGGTAACTATCCCCATTATTATGGTAGATTTCTGTTGGCTTATAATCTCTTAGTTCGGCTAATTTTTTTTGATTTTTCCATAGCTCTATTTTTTCCTGCACAATCCTATCAATAGGATAATTTTTATGTAGATTTTTTTTATATTTTTGTAATTTTTCTAAATGGTTTTTTTCTGATAAATTTAACTGGGAAATTTCAGGTTTTGGATCACCATTTTGAGATGAGGCTAGGGCAATTTCTATAAGTAACTCTGTAGCTGATTGATACCTTTCCTTTACTAAATCTTTGACTAACTTATCTAATATCTTTTCTAGACGAGAACTAATTTTTTTCCCTTTTTTAATTAGATGCGATCGCCAGGTTAACTCCCCACTAAATGGATCAAAAAGTTGATTTGGTGTTACTCCAGTTAGTAAATGAATACAACTCATGCCTAGACTGTAAAGATCACTAGCCGGATATGCTTTACCACCCCGTATTTGTTCTATTGGGGCATATCCTAATGTACCAGCAATAGTACCTATTTTACTGAAGTCTGTTTCACTAATTAGCTTAGAAACACCAAAATCTATTAATACTAATTGATATTTTTTGCTTTCTCCTACTTTTTGTGAATTTGCCTCATTAACTCGTAATATATTTTCTGGTTTTATATCTCTATGTATTACTCTTTTTTCGTGAATAAACTTTAGTAAAGGTAATATTTCATATAATATTTTCCATATTTTTTGCTCACTAAATGCTCCTTCCGTTTCCAATTCTTGTAGGAGGTTTTTACCAGTAATTAATTCTTCTACCAAGTAAAGGTTTTCATCTTCTTCAAAATAAGCATAAAAACTAGGGATTTGGGGATTTTCACCTAATTTTAGTAATTGTTTTGCCTCTCTTTTAAATAATTCTGAAGCTTTATTAGTACAAAGTAAATTGTGATTTTTTGGAGAAAATTGTTTGATAACACAAGGAGTTTTAAATCTATCTAAATCTACTGCTAATAAAGTTCTACCAAAGTTACCATTGCCAATAGGTTTGATCGCTTGATAATGTCCTCGCAGTAACAACTTTGAACCGCAAGTTTGGCAAAATTCGACATCATTGGGATTCTGAGGCTGTTGGCAATTTAAGTTAAGGCAATAGCTCATAGAAAAAATTAGTAAATTTGATATTTACAGCTATTTTGGAGTTGATAAGGTACAAAGTTTTACCAGTTTAGGGAATAGATATTAGTCTTAAAATGTACTTTATTATCCTTAAAAGTACTATAATAGAGAGCTATATTGCTTCCCCTACAGATTTAATCGTGTACTGCTTATAAATATTCAAGAAAAATCTGTAAATATTATGGTATCTATAATCAACTCTAATTGACAGAATTATTGGGAAATTAAATAAAAATTTAATGATTATTAGTCAACTTATAGCAGTTCTCAGAAAGATGGAACACACTTATAAGAACAAAAACTCTTGTATAGAGGTTCCATGGAAGGTCCCTAAAGTTGTCTAGCATGAGAAAACTGCTATAATATTGACTGTAACAAAAACAAATATAATGTAATATAATATATGATTTGTTAAGAATTATATAGTTAGGCAAATGCCTGAGAAAATTTTCCTATTTCCTATTCTCTTGTCTATTCTTCTACTAGCTGTTGCTTCAGTTTTTCCAGAGATAACTTCAACTCATTTCCCCGCTGAAATTCTCCCAACTTTTCATATCTATTAAAAGCTAGTGTTAACCAATGAATGGCTTCCTCGCGACTACCTAAAGTTGCATAAACTTCTCCTAAAGCAGCCTCAATTTTTGCAGTTCCAGCAATATTATCAACCGCAGTCAATTTTGCTGATTTTAAATAATAATTTTTAGCTATTCTAGGTAATTGAATATGTTGATATATTTCACCTAAAACTTGATAAATAGCTGGGGTATAATTCCCTGACTCTATAAAAGATTCTAATATAGCGATCGCCTCCATATTTAAACCCTGTTTTTGGTAAAATTTAGCAATACTCAGTACCCGTGCTTCATCGTCTAACTTTTGAGTAAGTTCCTTGCTTTTTGCCAGAATTTCTTGTTGTTGATATTGTGAAATTAAAGCAAATCCTATTCCCAAATAATCTTGTTTAGAAAAAGGTGATTTTTCATCAAGAGAAGAAACCTCAGTATTAGCGTGAATAATAGCTGTATATCTAACACCTGTTTTTAAAGGAATTTTTCCTGAATAAAGGACTTTATTTTCACTAACCTCTGTTTCCCAAATATATTCTGAAGGACTTTTAATGATAACAGTATAACGAGTTACACCTACCACCGGATTCCAATGTAACATTAAGGGTTTATCTGGTAATAATAAAGTATGGCGCGGGCTAATAAGATAAGGAATATTATCAGCAATTACTACTTGATTAAGTCCACGAGTAGTATCCAAAGGAACACATCCATCTGGAGTTTCAACACACTGTGATTTAGCCTTTAAACAGCCATCGATTGTTTTAGATATACTATTTTTTGGCAAACTCCAAGTTTTCCAGTTTGCGTAACAAATTGCTATTAAATTTGCTTGAGATGTAAGTTGTATTTTATCACTTGCATAGAGTTCTGTTCCGACAAAAGCTGGATAATATTCTGACCAATTATGGCGCTTTAAAAACACTTTTCCATCTGCTTCAATAATTCGCCCAACTGGAGATTGATTAACTTTGGTAATAGCATTAGCTGGTGCAAATCTAATATTATTTTTTAAGTTATTTACTGGAGTAAAAACTAAAATAACTAATACAGCCAAAAATGTCTGAATTTTCATAGTTTATCTTCATTGGTATCTATAAAATTTGGTAAATTGTATATTTCTGTCACTAATAGTTTATACCATTTTCTATATTTAATGCTGACTTTTTGTCAGAATTCAGTGATTAAATAATTAACACAAAGAAAATCATCTTTTTCCTTAGTTTAGCTAAGTTAATGTTAATTATTCTTATATTAACTTCTGCCCTACTACCCATCGATAAAAGATTGAGAAATGGGTTTATTACTCCCTCTCTTAGTAGTTCTCCACTCAAGATACGAGTATAAAAGTGTATGAAAAATGGTATTATCTAATTAGGGGTCGCTAAATCATAATTTCCTAGCTTTACAGTTAATATCAATTATTATCAATTATAGGAGATTTTATCAAGGATAAGGTAAACTATCCCTGGCCAGATTCCCTAGCTACAAAGGTTTTATCATAATAAAAATTTTCTTCTCTTTCAAAACTTTCCTTCCCCCTCTAATCCCTACTCCCTATTCCCTTCAATTTTCATAGTTAAACTCCCTCTTTTTCTGTTTGTAAACTTTGCCGAACTAAATTTTTCCATGTATTGGTTTCAGGATTTTGAGTAGATTTAATATTTATACAGTTATGCCTAGCTTTTTTTAAATTATCCCTATCTGTGGGAACTTGCTCAAGTACTTGTGCTAATAAGCATTGTGCTGAAGCATTTTTAGGATTTAGTTGAATTGCTGTTTTTAAATGAGATTCAGCTTGAAAGTAATTTAATTTCTGAAAATAAGCCCAACCTAGATTTTTATGTAAATTTGATTCTATTACTTGTACTTGAGTTAAATTACTAGGATATTTGTGCTGTATTTCAGACATAAGTTGTAAGCCAATAGTAAGATTTTTAATGGCTATTTTACTATTTCCATCTAACCAAATTTGGAGACGGGATAGATTATTAATTGCTGCGACTTTTACATAATTATTATTTCTGTAAGCTGCAGAATTTATAGCTTCTTGATATTCAGTTTTAGCACAACCAAAATCTTGTCTATTTTCACAAATTAATCCTAACTTTAGATAAGAAGCTGCATTTTCATGGTTAAATTTGAGAGCAAGTTGGTAATAAAATTTAGCTCTACCTAAATTACTATTTTGATACTGTTCAAATCCCAGATTTGTGAGATTTTTGTCAAGAGTTGGAAAAATGTAGGTGTGGATGAAAAGAGGAATTTTAGGCAAAATAAAACCTAATCCTATAAATCCCATTAACATCAGAATGACAAAGTGCAAATTATTCTTAACTTGTGTTGGCGAGCTAGTTCCTTCAACAATTATCTTTGATAATTCTTGGGATTTTTTCAGAATAAATCGTGTATGTGATGGCCGCTGTTTTGGAAGAGGTTTCATTAATTCATCAATAAAATCAGCCAGCAGGGGCGACACTTGAGGAGCATAATTTCTCCAAATAATTTTGCCAGTTTTTCTCTCAGTTGGAAAATTCATAGGAGATTGGCCTGTAAGTAAATGAACAAATGTACGACCTAATGCAAAGAAATCAGATTGTAAAACAGCTTGTCCAATAATTTG
The DNA here is from genome assembly GCA_023356605.1 of Trichodesmium sp. MAG_R02. Classification (GTDB taxonomy): domain Bacteria; phylum Cyanobacteriota; class Cyanobacteriia; order Cyanobacteriales; family Microcoleaceae; genus Trichodesmium. The sequence goes on from JAKQYE010000090.1 coordinate 8,787, forward strand.
TTCTGGTGCAGCATATCCTAAGGAACCGATTTTTGTTGTGCCCCAATCTCCTACTCCAATTGTACCAAAATCAATTACGGTTAATTGCCCATTCGGTCTTAAAATTAAATTAGAAGGTTTTAAATCTCGATGAAGTAAGCTCTGACTGTGAAGCATATCTAAAATTTCAGTAATTTGTTGTAACCAATCTAAAGCTTCATCTTGATAAATTTTTCCACGATTAATTAGCCACTTCTCTAAATTTTCTCCTTCGATTTTTTCCATCACTAAACAATGGAGTTGTTGAGAACTTTTATGAGTTGAAACTGTAAAATAACCATCCGGTTCAACTCTAGGAATTCCAGGATGACGTAACCACATTAATACCCTAGCTTCTTGTTTGAATAATCGAACTAAATCAGGATTATTGTCATATTTTAAAACTTTTAAAACTTTTAAACTTCCCCAATCTCCTAAACCGATTCCCCAATCTTCTACTTCAAAGATTTCTGTGGGATTTGCAGGTTGTGATTCTCGCAAAGGTCGAATAATGCGATACCGGTTTTTAATCAACAATTCAGTACTACAAGATTGACAAAGATCAAGCCCTTCTAAATTTTGACGATTCTGGCATTGAGGATTAATACAGTAATTCATAATATAGAGAAATTAGAATATAGCAATCCGATTTCAGTTGCAATATTTTAGTTGTAGTTAAGAGTCAGTGTTCAGAACTCAAAAGTCAGGATTTTAAAAGTTTTTTGTTCATATTGATTGTGCTCAGAAAATTCACAACCAATTTATAATTATAGAGAATCGAAAATATACATTAGTATTAAACCTAACCTAATTATCCTCAAAAGTACTGCCAGATAACTTGATATATTTGCTTCTTACTTATTGAATTGCATTAATAATATTTTGCAGATTTTGGGTGAGATATTCTCCCTCAAAAAATTGTTCTTGTAAATTTGAGAAACTTTCTTCTAAACGTTTAATTGCTAAATTTAAGCCTCTAGTATTAGTAAATAATCTCGACCTCAGTCGGTTCATAACTAAATCTAGAATAGAATAATGTTTTTTACTATTCTCAGAAGTTTCAAGCGGATAAAGTTTCAACAAACGAATTCCTTCCAAATCTTGATTTTTAATCAATCCCACCAACTCTTCATCTACTTGAAAAACAAATTGTTCAATGACATATTTCATGATCACAGGCTGGAGACTAAAATAAGTTTGATGCTGTTTCTGACTTTTTTGTATCAACGAACGTCGTCCAAGGGAACCAACTGTTTCTAATAATTCTGATGCTGACAAAGGTAATAAAATTCTTTTTTGCAGTTGAGATAAATTTATAGGTTGTTGCTCAAGAGCTAACCAATACATCAAATCTTTCTCAGGTACAGATAATCGTTGAAAAGGTTGATCAAGTAAAGAACGAATATTTCCTATTAATAGGGTATTTTTAATAAAGTCTCCAACCTGACTAGCATATAATTCTTGAACCATTGCCGAGATAATTTTGACAGCTAAAGGATTACAACCATAGCGTTCAATCAAACTCACCCAATCTTGGCTCACAATAAGTCCTCGTTCTACCAAAATTTTTTGGGAAATTTCTTCAGAACCGACCACCTGTAATGAGTGAACTTTTTGCCCTTCCAGTTGACCTAAATCTTTCAACTTCTCTGAAGTTGCCAAAATCAAACAACTTTGATGGGGTTCTTCTGCAATTCGTTGAATGAGTTTTCCATAGTCTGTAAAGCCATTAGCATAGTAACCTGCCAAATCCTGAGAACTTAAAATTACCTCCACATCATCAAGAATCAACAAACAACGATTATCTCGTAAAATATCCATCAATTGAGAAATTCCAGTTTCAATCTCCTCGAAGTTGGTTAACAGTTGAGGGGATAAAAATTCGATCAAATCGGTCAAAATATAACGAAGTGATATTTTCTGACGTAGCGATCGCCAAATCACAAAATCAAATTTACCTACATTTTGTTTGGCAAATTTCACTGCCAGGGTAGTTTTTCCCACTCCTCCCATCCCTAATAGAGCAACTAACCGACAATGATCAGTTAAAACCCACTGACTCAACTGAAACAATTCTTCAGTTCGCCCATAAAATGTTTCAACATCTGGTGCAGCATTCCAATCTTGACAAGAAATCAAGTTAGTAGGTTCGGGACTGTCAGATAAAAATTCTTCAGATTGAGTTTGCTTCTGATATAGAGCTACCAATAACTGTTGTAACTTAGCCATTTTTCCTGGCCCTTTACCTAAAATTTGAAACTTACGATAGGTTTCACCCAGTCGTTTACGAACTGTTTCTGGCTTAAGTTTTAGTTGTGTGGCAATTTTGGCTATCGACTCTCCTTCTAGTAAAGCCTTAGATAAGACTTCAAGTTCTGAATCTGATACACCATAACCACTTGCAATTTGTTTAAGAAAATTTTGAGGAATTAAGGTCATACTAAGTCAAAAGTCATTTCAGTTATCAGTTATCAGTACTGACCGCTAGAGTGTCCAGCTTCAGATACTGAATTGAATATTTTTTTCATCCCCTATCCAAGGTATTGCCATTTGTTGTAGTCAGAGAATATTTGTCATCCCACACTTTATGTTTAGCAACTTTGGCAGGATATAGGATTTTCATAGTATAAGATTTTTCTCTAGTCACAATAAATAGATGTTGCCTATCCAAGGGGAAACTATTGACTGTATTTTTTTGTCAATAGTCAAAAGTCATAGATTTAAATTTTTGCTGTTTTACTTATTGCAATAACATATGACTTGATAGATATATAGTAACCCTAAATTTCAATTTAAGTGAGATTTTTTAGACAATATATTGATATTTTTATAACTTAAGTAACTAAAAAAGGGGTTTTAAAGCAGTTGTACCACTACAAATTAAGCAGAAGATACTTGTTATAAATTTTAATACTATCAGTCATATTAAAAGAAGAAAAATATTTATTACCTCTTTTAGTGTGGATAATAACTCTTTCTGGAAACTGGCAATAGTGGCAATAACCATGAAGGGATCTAGAATAGTAATAAACCGACATTCCGTATATCTTCATATATCTTTATGTATATTTAGATTTTCAAAGAGACTTATAGGAAAAATCTTCGTTCTAGAACTCAGAATCAATAAAGTTTATCAATAACAGGATTTACGTATTGCTTCTATATGTGGTGTATTTTTGATAATCCTGATCCGATATTTACACTACAATTAGTGTCTTTGCCTAAGTCCTGAATAACTAATTTTTCATGGGAAAATTAGTTACAATCATTTATAATAGCGAAAATTGATGTCTATAGCTATAAGGCTTTCAGGGATAGCATTCGGAGCGATAAATTAATAAAACTTACCAATTTAATGTTAAGAAGTAAGGAATGTGAGATTATAACGGTTTATACCAATTTAAAAAATATCTGCTATGGGAAAATTTTCCCCCAAATAGTAGCGATCGCCCTAACTATACACCAATGGAACTTACACAATTTAATAAGTAAAATTAGACTATAATGCTTTTAAATCAAGGAGTTATTTTTATGCGAGTCCTAAGTTTATGAAATTAGTATTATTTCTCTGTAACTTGTTTATAAAAATTATCGAGCACTCTTTGCATATCAACTTCTGTAAGAGATTTCAGTAAACTAAAAGTAAATGGTTCTTGATTGAGATATTGTAGATAAGACTCACTTAAATATAGTAATGACTGGGATTGATTTTGAAGATAAACCTGAAAGAAGGCTACACTTAATGCCTGAAGATATGGATAAGCTAAATTAGGGTCAGGACCAATTAATTTTTTTGGTAGTTCTATAGAAACATCTTCTTTTTCTTGAATAAATGAAAAATGAGTTCCTGGTTCACTTATAACTAAATACTTTTCTGGGGTAGTTAAGCTAATAAATGGATAAATTTGCTCTGGAATTGGCGGGGCAAAAAAATCTTCAGTGCTAGCAAGAATCATCACAGGTACTTTAATTTCAGTCAAACCTTTATTCTCAGTTCCAAATATAAGACTACTAACGGGATTAATTGCAATAACTGCTTTGATGCGTTCATCTGCCAGACTGGGAGTTATTTCTGCTACTAAATTAGTTGCTTGACACTGTAATGATATGGATAAATTTAAGATCAACTTAAGGTCTTCAGATTGACAATCTTTACGGAGTTGTTCTAGGTCGAGAGGGGCACCTGCAACACTTAAAGCAGTATAACCACCAAACGATTGACCTATTATTCCTACGTTTTGAAAATTTAGCTTACCTTGCCATCTCAAGTCGGAGCCTATTTCTTCCTCCATTTCATCCAACAAATACTTAATATCTAGTGGGCGATTAATAAATGCCATTCCATCTAAAGGTCTGCTAAAACCTGCAAATATTTTCTCAAGTGTTTCTGCATTTGAACCAATATGTTCCGGTACTATGACAGCAAAACCATGAGATGCTAAATGTTCAGCAAGATAGACAAAACTATTGATATCTGAACCTAAACCATGAGAAATAACTACCACAGGAATTAACTTATTTCCAGAAATATTAGGCAGATAAATATCTACTGGAGAAGAGCGTTTACGATTCGGATTTCTAAAGTTAAAAGATTGTTTTTTCCATGTTATATTCCCCGGGTTTCTGAAATCAGGAAATCTATTAAAATTGCGTTTTTTTTCAGTCAATGCTAAATCTTCTGCTTCTCTTTGCAGTTCTGTTAAAATTCCATTTTCTTCTACAAACCTTTTTGTTAAATCATCAACTAAACTGATACCTTCTTCCAGTTCTATAAAAATATCTCCAGGAAATTTAGTCAGTAAATTAATAATAGTTAAGCCATCTGGATCTGCAACAGCTAACTGGAAGGATTCTTTAATAGCTTCACTACCATTTTCGTTGTCTCCAGTTTGGATAATTTTACCCAAACGTTTGAGTATTTCTTTTCCTACAGGTTCTTCTATAAAAGCTTCTACAATAGTATTATCTATGTTAAAAGGTTTTTTAAGAAGTTCATATACTCCTTTTCTTTGCTTTTGTAGAAGTCTCTGTAGTTCCTTTATATCTTCTTCTCTTGCTTCCAAATTCAAAGGAAAATTATCTGTATATTTACCTTCTTTTGTAAAGTTTTCCAGAGATTTCACTGATATTTTAATTTGAAAAGATAGGACCTTAATTTCTATTGGTTCTTTGATATTAATATCGGGAACAGAAATTATAATTTCTTCAGCAGGAATAGCAGGAATAGGAGTAAAAATAGGTGATAATATGCCTAATCCCAGGGAAAATATTAATTGTAAAATAGATTTTGCTTTTAATGGTTGAAGTTCCATCATAAATAAATTAACTCCTTAATGATCACAATAAAGTTGACAAATATATATGCATAGTACTCCTGGCTCAGGTATTTACAACTTGGAGCTCAAAGTACACCTTCAATTCTTAATTCTAGACAACGAGAGGTCATAAATTTTTTTTGCTCTTCAGTTAGAATAGATGAGTCATTTACTACTAATTCAAGATGAAAATGTATGTCCGATTTCATCTGCCAACAAAGCTCAGTTTGGTTAACAAATTGATTTTCTTTAAACCAAACTTGTCGGGTATATTGGTAAGGTACACTCTGGAGCGGGCAAAATGCACGCACTAGAAACATTTAATTGTTAATATCTGTACTTCATATACTTGGAATCTGGTGTAACTGTCTTAAAACGAATTAGAACTGCTATTTTTAAGAGACCATAATCGAGATGCATCTGGTGATGCCCATTCTTTTTCTTACTCTTAGTATAACATTACTAACGGGACTTTAGGAAAAAATATAGTTATTTTAATTTAGATTGAGACAAGTATTTTTTTGCTATAACTCGCGTTTCAGCAGAAAAAGTTTTCCATCCTTAATTTGAAATGACTATAAGATTAAAATGTTATACAGTAATGTTTTTACCTTAAATTAACTATTTTCTTGATATATCTAGGTTTGAGCTATAGCAATCCTATTTTATTTGTGGCAAAAATCTTACTGCTTTTTAGGAAACAGTCAACAGGCAACAGCTGACAGGTAAGAGTTTCAACTTTTTTATGTACTTTTTGATTTGTCGCAACCTATGCGCGGATTGCTATATTTTTACTCCTTTAAGGTATTTCTCTTGCTACTACTAGGTTTGAAGCCATTTTCGGTGTAAAAAATCTCAAAGTACCACTAATAGAAATTACTATTATGAAAATCAAAAAAATTCATCACGTTGCAATTATCTGCTCTAATTATGAAAAGTCAAAACATTTTTATGTAAATATTTTAGGATTTAAAATTATTCAAGAAACTTGGAGAAAGGTACGTAATTCTTACAAGTTAGATTTGTGTGTGGGTAATGGTAATCAGATAGAATTATTTTCATTTCCTAACCTTCCAAAAAGGTTAACTCAGCCAGAAGGTTGTGGTCTGAGACATTTAGCATTAGAAGTAGATGATATTGATAAGTCTGTTAATTATTTGAAATCTCACGGTATAGAAGTAGAAAATATCAGAATTGACGAAATAACTGGCAAGCGTTTTACTTTCTTTCCAGATCCAGATCAATTACCTTTAGAAATTTATGAAACTTAATATCTTAGGTAGTAGTTTAATAATTACGATTTGTAGTATAGGTAGGAGATAGGGAGTATCTAAAAGTAAAATTTATATATTTTTTTGTATCTCTACTTCCTACTCATTTATTTCTAGTTTTGTTGATAATTTTTGCCCAATTCGAGGTTCTTTCCAAGCTAATAGTCGCTGAATATTGCTACTGTGACGCCAAATCACATATACACCACCAGCAATAGCAAATATCTTATAAGGAAGTGATTGACCTGTGAAAAACATCAAACCAGAAACAGCAATAGCAGCCATAATAGAACTCAAAGAAACAATACGACTAATAGTCAGAACAGCAATAAAAATAGAAAGTGTTCCTAAACCAACAACCCAAGACATTGTTAATAAAATACCTAGACTAGAAGCAACAGACTTGCCACCTTTAAAACCAATCCAAATAGATTTAGTATGGCCTATTATAGCAACTAATCCTGCTAAAACAACCATCCATTCTTTGGCTATATCAATATCAGTTACTCCAGCAACAATAGTTAGGTTTTGAGCAAATGCCAGAGAGTAAATATAGCGAACTAAAGCGATCGCTAATACCCCCTTTAAAATATCAATAACTAACACTAGTATTGCAGGCAACTTTCCCAAGGTTCTTAATACATTAGTCGCACCTGTGGAACCAGAACCTTGTTCACGAATGTCAATACCATAAAACCAAGAACCTATCCAATAGCCACTAGGAGTAGCACCCAAAAGATAGGCAAAAATCAATATTACTGCATTTAATACTAACCAATTAATCATTAACTTATTCCTGTAAAAAAGTAGTATGGCGCTACGCGCAAGTCAAAAGTCATCCATTAAAATTTTTGATTTAGTTTTTCCGAGGTTAATACTCGGAAAACATGATTTACTAATGTTCCTCTCCTCAATGCTCAGTGCTATATATATAGCAATCCTATCTCAATTTGATAGTAATATTTTCTGATTTTTTACTAATTGAGGTTTACTAATCCCCTGTTTTGTATAAACTAAAATATTCCTCCCTTTCTTTTTATCTTTATATAATCGCCATTGAGGACGGCTTTTAAACTTACTTGGGCATTCATTATAAGCTCTTATAGCTTGAAAAAAAATTGGCCAATTTTTATCTAAAAGAATCAAACACCTGCTGAGAAACTTTCCCTGGTATTGCTTGATAATCTGCTCCCGACTGTAATAACTTTTGAACCTTGTTATAACTTAGATAATAACATTTATTAATAAACTCTTGTCTAACTATGTAGTTAGCCATGTTTAAGATATTTTTAGACAACAAAGCTAGAGCATAAAGTGATTTATAACTGGGATGATTTTTTTTAAAAATAGTACGTTCTACGTTCCTGCATTATCCCGACTTTAAACATTTAACTATCTGTTCTGTTTTCCTTGTTCTGCCTTGTGATTCCATAAAGCCGAGCCCAAAAAGATGTGCTGCATGGAGACAAAATCCTCCATTAAATCATTAGTTTCAATTGATGCTAAATTAACTACTTAAATGTCTCTATAAGTTTAGTGTCAAGAGAACTTTCAAATAATTAAAGCCCACTCTACTTAGTCTATCTTTATGTTCACAAACTATCAAGTCATAATCATTTTCCTGTAATACTCAAATTTTGAGTCATAACATAGCTTTTAGTTTGAGTAAATTTAAAGATGAGTCAGAGGTTGTTAATTGACAGAATGATCTACAGCCTATTCCATATAAGTGTGGTGCAGTAATTATATTAGCTTGGCTCAATAATAACAAAAACTTAATTCTATACTTCAAAAACTGTTGAAAAAGCTATTGTCACTTTAGTTTATCAACCACCAAATATACTGTACACATTTCGTTAGTTCATTTTATCTTCTTTCTTCTTCAATAAAATCTATCGGTTGAGTTTTGAGAATTAGGTTCAGGAGCAAAGGCCAACCATAGGGGAAACTGTAACATGGAAAGACTAATTTTATTTTCCGTATCATCAATTACAATTATTGGTAACTTAGCCTGCTTTACCAATCGATCTGCCTTTTGGGTCAATATCTCCGAGTCCTCAAATAAAGCCACACCCCTATCTGAGCTAAAATCACGGCGGTCAATTCCAAGACAATCCTGTAAACCACGACGCCACTCTCCCAAAAGCTCAGGAGAATTAGCAAGTATCAGAGGACGTACCCTTGTATCATACAAATCTCTGAGTACAGAAACAATCGCCGAAGCCACCAAAATATTTTGTAAGCGACTACTCATAGTTCGGAGGGCGCCACGACCACCTTGAGAGAAAAACCAATTTGAAACTCTTTCCGCGTGGATGGGCTCAAATGTACGTCTTAATCTCCAAGGAGGACCATAATAATCAGGCATCTTCCGATATTCGTCTATAATCTCGCGAATCTGTCTAGTTTGTTCCTCAAAACCCATTTCGGCAAATTTAGGACTTTCAGAATTACTCACAGATTTAGGATAATCTTTGATTGTAGGAGTAGGGTACTCCTCTGTTTGTGGAGCTAAATCTAACTGTTCAGCAGCACCAGCCAAGTCTTGCAGGCTTCCCACCAAATAATCCTTAAACCCCTGAATTCTAATTGCCAAATCCTGAGAAACACCAGCAAAAGTAGTCTGCATCTCCCTTTGAATACGTTCTTTGCGACGCTCTAGTTTTTCTACCTCTATTTCTAATGTTTGTTTACGTTGTTCCAACTGACTTAAAGCTTCTGGTACTAAACGTCCTATAGCCTTGGTCTGGGCTATAACTTCTTGTTGTAATTTAGCCTTAATTTCTCGTAAAGTAGCTATTTCTTCTTTTAAGTTTTGTTCTTGCTGTGACTGGTCAGTAACCACTGTTGTCAATTCTTTTTCATTTTTATCAATTATGGGAGTTGTAGAATTCTCTGTGGGGCCAGAAGGATCTGTATAATTATTTTCAACTGATAAAACATGTTCTACTTCTACTGGTTGATTTATGTTAGGTTGATAAGGGTCAGCAACTTGTTGTTTTGTAGAAATAGTTTGAGTCTCTATTTTTTCATCTAAGTCTGTAGCTGAAGGAATTATTTCATTTAAGTTATCTGAATTCACTGAATTTTTTGTTAATTGTTGTTTTGGTTCTTTTGATTCTTTTGGTTCTTGTGGTTGTATTTTGTCTGGGTACATCATGTAAAAAAAATATCAAAAATTTATACTATTGAAAAGGAAAATTTTCCATAGTTATACTAAAAGCTATAATAATTTATGGACTAGGAATAACAAAGAAGAAATTTTGTTTTTCCCAATCTCAAACTTTATATCTTCCAGCCAGTGCAGTGCGTTACAAATAACTTGTTACATAATTATTAAAGCTTGAGTTATCAAAAATACTTTTAAATTTTGATTTCTGCATAAGCGACATTAGTTAATTCTCATTTAAAGGACAGTTATTTTCTAGGCAAGTTCGCAACATTTTCGGGTCAAAAATAATTGGTAGAAAGTGGATACTTTTAATTTCCCTAAAATAGAACAGAATGGGGATAGGAGACCAGAATATTTCCCAGTTAAGCCAATCTTGATAAGGGAAATTTCGTAATAGTTTATCTGATCGGTATACTTCTAAGGCTGTCTCAGTAAATCTTAGACGGATAGTTAATGTTTGAATTAATAGAAAAACTCCTAATATAGCGATCGCTAAACTCACCCACTTTTGTACAAATGCTAAAGGCAATGCAGCAATTATTAGCACTAAAGGGATTTTATAACTAGGAGCAAGTTCAATACTTTGTTTTGCTTCTGAGGTAGAAATAGTAGTCATAGTTTTATGTGAATTTATTCAATACAATTATCTATTTTGACTTTCCTTTCCAAGAAAAATACAAAAATCAGTAAAATACAAGATTATCTGAAGATTGCTTATTTCTATTCCTGCTTCAAACTGGGAATGTTGCCACTCTCCAGCCCACAGGTGCCAGGGGTATAACTAACGGCCACTGTTAAATTTAGTGCTGCATTCAAATTTGACTTCATAACCAAAACCACACTTAGAGTAATTGAATATATAGCTGTTTTGATTTAGGTTGAGACAAATATTTATTGCTATAACTGAGTTTTAGTAGAAAAAAATATTTCATTCTTATTTGAAATTACTATACTATCTAAAAAAGATAAATACCGCTTAATATCTCCATAGTTATAAAAAGTTTTAGAGCAAGGATACTATCTATCTACAACAATTAGTTATCAGCTGTATAGTCTATAACTTGTACCCTAGTCGTCTATAAAACTCGTAAAAACCTATATTAGCACTCAATCATCTAGCTCGGGAGTGGGTATAGAAGTATCAATAGTGAAGCTATCCTATGAACCTTTGTTCTTAAATTTTGGTTGACCTGAAACCTCAGAAAAATATCTTTTCCAAGCTTCTGACAAATACCTCAAAGCATCTTGAGTAGTCCCTAATAAATACCCCATAAAACAAAGAGCATTCAGGTTTTACAGTAGATTCCAGGTTAATTTAGTACAACTGACAAAATGAAGATTTTTTGCCTATTGCCTATTCCCAGGTTCAAAGACCTTGCTTCATTGCCCCACCTATACCTTGAAACATTGCCCAAGATAGAAAGAAATTAAAAATAAAGATAGATATTAGAGATGTAACAACAGCTGTAGTTGTAGATTCTCCCACACCTTTTGCTCCACCAGTAGTAGTCAAACCCCAATTTGTACCAATTACAGCGATTAAAACACCAAAGAAAACTGATTTAGTTAATCCACTGCACAAATCCCAAAGAGTTAGAAAATTATGGACAGAATCAATATACATACTTTGGGGAATATCGTATAGATTTACTGCCACTATTAGCCCACCAAATATAGCAGCTACCAAACATAACAAAGTTAAGATTGGCATCATTACACCACAAGCAATAACTCTGGGAATAACTAAATAATCTACTGGATCTGTTTTAAGCATATATAGAGCATCTATTTGCTCTGTTACTTTCATAGTGCCTATTTCTGCGGCAAATGCTGAACCTACTCGCCCCGCAACAACAACTGCTGTTAAGACAGGACCAAGTTCTCTAGCTAAAGTTAGAGCTAACATACCCCCAACCATATTGGCTGTCCCAAAAGCCACAAGTTCTCTGGCCACCTGAATCGTAAATACCATACCGACAAAAGTAGCTGTCAGTAAAACAATTAGTAAGGATTCTGGACCGACTATCCCCATTTGTTCAATAGTATTACGACGATAAATTTTGCCCTGCAATAAATGGACAAAAACTTGGCCAGCTAAATATGTAGCTGCTAGCATCCGTTGTCCCCACAACCCGAAACTGAATTTAAAGGAAATCTTACTCAATATAAATTAATAAACTACAACATTTACGATAAGTTTACCAATCTTCAACAAGATTTTTGAACCAAAATTGAAGTTTTCTGTCAAATTTACTGATTTTAAGCGATTTTTATCTATCTTATAAAGTAAGTTAGCTTGTGTCGTTAACTTGTTACTAAGGTGGCATTACACCTGGATTTATGGTTAATTACTATGACTATTTTAACTAATTTGCTACGTTCTTTACTATTAACAATTGTCTTTAGCTTTATCACTCCTGTGATTTTAATTGGGACTAGTTGGACGAGCTTTGCTTTAATTAGTAGTGTTCCAAGTTTACAAGGATTTGGTCAATATGGTACTGCCCAAATGTGGCAATTCTTAGCAACTTTTGGTAGTGGCCATCCCTGGCAAGGATGTTTAGTAATAGCTATTACCTGTAGTTTAGTGGGAGCGATGTTTGACACTTATGTACTTTATCAAAATTCACTAAAAAAATTGGTATGAAGCCTTGCCCTAAAAGGGCAACTTTTTATGGATTAAAGTCGTAATAGATGTGCTACAATCTGGCAGGTACACTTTTGTTACGTACCCTATGTCTGAAACTCTTGATATTTCGTTCTCAACTAATCGCTGAAACTATTGAAATATCCTTAAGCTGCGCAATATTAGTTGGTTTAAATAATAATCATAAAAGCTAGACTTAAATATAGTATTTATCCAACACTGGGACAAAAAGGCCAACAGCCCAAAGGGATTTGTTTGCGTCCGTATTGTATAAATTGACAGTCTAGCTTACTGCCAACAAAAATACAAATTACGAGAAAAGAAACCTTACTGATATGAGCTACGGAAACTCTGTTCTTTATTATTCAAGCTAAAAGAACTGAAAACATATAAAGGCTATTAAAGGTTTTAATTGAATTGTGCAATTATAGCAATCATTGAATGATTGAAACCAAGCTTATCGAAACTTTACCCTGTAGAGATTTCCTACTGTTACCTGTAAAAAAAACTGCTCCCCAATGCACCACTAGTGCAACTCTTCTGTGCAGAACCTGGGTGGTTTCAGTTTTGGTTATATAGCTTTAAAGCAGTTTTGGAGTTGATGAGGTGAGTTTAGAGGAGAGAGAATATATTCGTAAAAAGTGCTGGAAACATTTCAATTCAGTAATTCTTGACAAACAGCTATTAGCTCAACTTAAAACTATTGACTGTAAAGAATTTCTATTTTTTTATGTCTTAACACTTTTTAGTAGTGCTATGATACGGTTATTATGATAGCACTGGAGGTGGGAACCGAATTCAATGATTCTTCCACCTGAACTATCATGAAGATAAGTGGAAGTGAAATCAACAGTTCAAAATCAACAAGTAAAAGCTGACTACAAAGATGGTATTTTACATCTACATTTGCCATTAGCTGAACCTGAGAAAAATCGAGTTGTGAAAGTCAATCTTAATTAAATGTTAGCACTGTAAAAAGATGTAATTATATTTGCCAAAAGAGTACGG
>JAKQYE010000091.1:0-709 GCA_023356605.1 Trichodesmium sp. MAG_R02
ACTCTTAAATATCCATTTCCAAATTTTTTATAGGCAGTTCCGTTATCCAGTTAACTCCAAGTTCAGCTAATAAATAATCTGCCAGTTTATTAGAAATTACAGATATATTATTTGAAAGATTCAATCAGAAAATTTACAACTAGAATAGTCTAACTATAGTTGAGCGATCGCTATTTTTATCTGACTTATACAAGAAGTAAATATTTTCTATATAATTTGGAGGCAAGACAGTCTTAAATATCCATTTCCAAATTTTCCATAGGCAGTTCCGTTATCCAGTTAACTCCAAGTTCAGCTAATAAATAATATGCCAGTTTATTAGAAATTACAGATATATTATTTGAAAGATTCAATCAGAAAATTTACAACTAGAATAGTCTAACTATAGTTGAGCTAGCGCTATTTTTATCTGACTTATACAAGAAGTGAATATTTTCTATATAATTTGGAGGCAAGACAGTCTTAAATATCCATTTCCAAATTTTCCATAGGCAGTTCCGTTATCCAGTTAACTCCAAGTTCAGCTAATAAATAATATGCCAGTTTATTAGAAATTACAGATATATTATTTGAAAGATTCAATCAGAAAATTTACAACTAGAAGAGTCTAACTATAGTTGAGCGAGCGCTATTTTTATCTGACTTATACAAGAAGTGAATATTTTTGATAAAACTTGGGATAAGACAGTCTTAAATATCTATTTATAAA
>JAKQYE010000091.1:809-3224 GCA_023356605.1 Trichodesmium sp. MAG_R02
TTTAGGTAACTCCAAGTTGAGCTAATAAATAATCTGCTGGTTTTTCAGAAATTACGGATATTTTATTTGAAAAGTTTAAGGGGAAATTTATAAGTAAAAGGGGGTAACTATAGTTGAGCGAGCGCTATTTTTATCTGACTTATATTTGAGTTAATATTTTTGATAAAACTTGGGATAAGACAGTCTTAAATATCTATTTATAAATTTAGGTAACTCCAAGTTGAGCTAATAAATAATCTGCTGGTTTTTCAGAAATTACGGATATTTTATTTGAAAAGTTTAAGGGGAAATTTATAAGTAAAAGGGGGTAACTATAGTTGAGCGATCGCTGTTTCTATCCGACTGATACCTTCGCGAATATTTTCAATAGAATTAGCATAAGACAACCTTAAATATCCATCTCCAAATTTTCCATAAGCAGTTCCGGGTAATAAAGCAACTCCAGCTTCAGCTAATAAATAATCTGCCAATTTATTGGAACTTATTGGTAATTGTTTCACATTTGGAAAAGCATAAAAAGCACCTGCTGGTTTTCGACAATTAATACCTGAAATAGAATTTAAACCATCCACAATAACATCACGTCTTTGTTTAAATTCTGCGAATGTTTTTTTGACAAACTCCTGAGAATTTTTGATGGCTTCTATGCCAGCTATTTGAGTAAATGAACAAGCACAGGAATTAGAATTTAACATCAATTTATCTAACTTTTCTGCTATTGCTTTGGGAGAAATAGAATAACCTAAACGCCATCCAGTCATAGCATAAGTTTTTGAGTGCCCATCTAATAAAATTGTACGTTCTTTCATACTGGGAAAACTGATGACACTGGTAAATTTTGAGTCGTAGTTTAAGTGGGAGTAAATTTCATCAGAGAGAACATAAAAATTATGTTTAACTGCTAATTTAGCTATGGCTTCTAAATACTCAGCAGTTAACACACTACCAGTAGGGTTATGGGGAGAATTAAGAATTAATAATTTTGTTTTTTCTGAAATAGAATTAACTAGATTATCTATACTAAATTGAAAATCTAATTCCTCTAACAAAGGTAATGGAATAGGTTTCCCTCCCACTAAATTAATTACTGATTCATAAACAGGAAATCCAGGGTTTGGATAAATCACCTCATCTCCTGAATTTATTAATGCTAAAAGAGTAAAAAATATGACTGGTTTTGCTCCTGGCATTACTACTACTTCATCAGAATTAACTGATATATTTCTAGTTTGAGAAATATGTTCTGCTATGACTTCTCGTAACTTTAATAAACCTGCTGCTGGAGTATAAGTTGTATAGCCATCATTCATGGCTTGGAAAGCAACTTCGCGAATATTTTGAGGAGTCTTAAAATCAGGTTGACCTATTTCTAAATGAATAATATTTCGACCTTGATCTTCTAATTGTTTTGCTTTAGTAAAAACTTCAATGGCAGCATCTCCACCTAAGCCATTCATTCTTGTTGCAAAATTCATCTTAAATAGTTGCTGGAGACTTTCACTTTAATCTTTGATGATCGTGGTGAGAGGAAAGCAACCAGCATATAAATTACTTTCCTCTAAAGTATTCGAGCAAACTTAATTGCTCAAAATGTAGACTATCATTTTTTTTTTCGTTTAGTGCTTTTAGATAATAGTTTAAACTCCGTAGATATTTCAGAAATTTCAAAAAAGAATCTGCTTTAGCCAAGTAGATCCAGATTTTATATAACAAACAAAAAAAATATCCTCATTTCTGGTTTTGAACCGACTCAGTATAGTATTTACTTTTTCTTCGATAACAAATTGAGGATGTACTATGCCATCTACTATGCAATACCAAGAAGAATCTTGAGTTTTCATCTGAACAATCTCCATAAACTTTTAAATAGTTTAAAAATAGGATTAATTTTAATTATTGTAATTGGTCTGTTAATTTTTCAGAAGCTGTTTGAGAAGTGCTACGTGGGGCAGAAGTGCAAATTTTTGTTGTGTAGTTTTTTGATGGCTACTGATGAGTGGCCAAGCATTAGCAGGAAGTAGGTTCCTATCCTAAACAACAAACTATTCCCTTAGGTTATCAATACCTTCGCAAGCACCAAGTTTTAATAACTGCTGATCAAACTAACTAGAATTATAAAGTGATTTACCTAAATCAAGTTCTGAATAAATTGTTTCTTTTGTTAGATCATGATTTTGAAAAAAGTATTCTTCCTTGTGAGCAGAAATTGGAGTAACTTGCTATTCTTTAACTTTCTGTTGTAATAATTGTACTTCGGTTTTTGGGGCTATTATGTGGATAGTCTGAGGTTTGTGGTAATGAGTAATTCCTTTTAAAACAGCTTGGGTATCCCAACGCATTTTGTCGAGTTGGATAATAAAAAGGAAAATACCCAGCTATTGCTAAAAATAGCTCAAACATAGATATACTTGGAAA
>JAKQYE010000091.1:3324-5486 GCA_023356605.1 Trichodesmium sp. MAG_R02
GTAATGAGTAATTCCTTTTAAAACAGCTTGGGTATCCCAACGCATTTTGTCGAGTTGGATAATAAAAAGGAAAATACCCAGCTATTGCTAAAAATAGCTCAAACATAGATATACTTGGAAACAAGTTTATTAAATTTCATACTTTTACTATATAAGAGTTTGGTGCTATTTCTAAGATATTTTTTGCCAAAGTACTAATATTAAACAAGGAAGGAAAGTGTTTGATTTTTAAAATGTTCTGTTTTTTGATTTTATGGTAGGCTCAAGGAATATAGTTACAGTAAACGGAGAGGGAAAAGGGAGCAGATAATAATAAAAATTATGCTCATGTTTTCCCAATTTTTCAAGCCCACAGTTTATGACCTGATTGTGGACAGCAAAGTTTCTATATTTCAAGTCTATGGTAAATAAAATAAATGAAAATATTCTCTATTCCACGAATAATAAAATTTTTAATTTTAATGATATTCGTGCTAATTATTATTATTTTTTTTGCGATGGCAGCTTTTACAGTAATAGATATCCAACCGAAACGACCGGAGTTTGCATCAGCTAATATATTAAAACTTGAACGTAGTGAAAGTAGATTAAATCTGCCTGTAAAAATTCCTTTAGCTAATGTTGAGAAAGCATTAAATATGAATATCCCTCAGACATTTATGGGTACAGAAGCTGACCCTATAGATTTGCTTTCTAATGATCAGCTTACCTACGAGATTAATCGTCAAAATTTGAGTGTTGGTACTCGAAATAATCTGATAACTTTTTCAGTACCAGTATCAGGAACTGCAAGAATAAAGGGTAAAATTAATTTACGTTTTACTAAGATTCCTGTTAGTATGCATACAGATATTGTGGGTACTATTTTTGGCGATCTTGCTTTAGGAATAGATGATGAATGGAATATTCAACCGAATCTAAATGTATGGACTAATTTAACTAAAGCAGATGTACCAATAAAAAATGTTGGCACTATTAGTATCCGTAGTATTCTGCAAGAACAGGTAGATAAAGCTATTAATAAAGAGAAGCCTAAATTAATTGCAAAACTTGTTAACAAGTTAAACTTAAAAGCAGAAGTAACAAAACAATGGAATAATTTGCATTTGTTAGAACAAGTAAATGAAGACCCTTCTATCTGGATTAAAACTGAACCACAAAGTATTAGTTTTAAAAAGTTTGATCTGAGTGATGGTGAAAATGTTCAGTCTGGAATTGGAATTAAAATGTTTGTGGATACTTGTGTATGTAAAGAAGCTTTTGCTATTAATTTTAAGCCATTACCTAATCTTACTATCCAAGAGCAGATAATAGATAAATTTTCAATCAATTTGCCTGTGCAAGTTTCCCTTGATGAATTGAATAATACTCTCCTATCTAAAGTTAGGGGTAAATATTTGTCTATTGATGAAAATTTGAAATTCATTGTTAATAAAATTGATTTATCTGCGTTGGGTGAAAAAATTCTTGTTAAAGTTGATTTTAAGACTGATAAAGGTAATTTTCTTGAGGGTGCAAAAGGAACATTATATCTTTGGGGTAAGATTTTTTATGATAAAGAGTCTAATAATCTGAAAGTGGTTGAACTGGATTATGATGTTGATACAAAAAATGCTTTAATATCGAGGGCAAATTCGCTTTTGAAACCTGTTTTGCTGAAGCAAATTGAAGAACGTCTTTCTTTTCCTTTAGACCAACAATTAAATCGAGCTAAAAATCAGGCTAATGAATATATTCAGAATCTAAAATTGCCTTCTGAAATTGATGCAAATATTGAAGTTAAAACAATTGAAGTTGAAAAGGTCGTTGTCACAAATAATAATATTTATCTTGTTTTATTAGCAGATGGAAATCTGTCTGCTCTTTTGAACATTGGAGGGTAATCAGTAATACATATTCATTTTATTTAAGAATGAAACAATTTTTTCCTATAAAATCTTTTCATAGCAAGAAATGCTTGTCTCAATCTCAAGTTAAACGACTATAAATAGAGAAATTGTAAAATCATTTTCTGAAGCACTAAAAATCTGTGGGTGATTCTGAGATTTTCTGACTATTGCGTATAGAGCAACAGTCAGCTCATTTTCTAAAGTACTAAAAAATCTGTGGGTGACTCTGAGATTTCCTGGCTATTGCGGATAGAGCAATAACAATCTCATTTT
>JAKQYE010000091.1:5586-18501 GCA_023356605.1 Trichodesmium sp. MAG_R02
CTCTAAACCTAGGGGTGGTTCTGAAATTTTCTGATTATTGCGTATAAAGCCATAGGACCTCATTCTCTGAAGCACTCCGAATCTGTGGGTGATTCTGAGATTTCCTGGCTATTGCGGATAGGGTAACAGTAATCTCATTTCCTTGAGCATTAAAAATCCAGGGGTGATTCTGAGATTTTGTGACTATTGTCTATAGAGCAACAGTAGATTCATTCCCTGAAGCACTCTAAATCTGTGGGTGGCTCTGAAATTTTCTGACTATTGCGTGTAGAGCAGTAAAATCATTTCCTAGAGACTATAAATCTGTGCTCTGAAATTTTCTGACTATTGCGTATAGAGCAACAGTGAGCTTATTCTTTGAAGCATTACAAATCTGTGGGTGATTCTGAGATTTCCTGGCTATTGCGTATAGAGTAACAGTAATCTCATTTCCTTGAGCACTAAAAATCCAGGGGTAATTCTGAGATTTTGTGACTATTGTCTATAGAGCAACAGTAGACTCATTCTATGAAGCACTATACATCTAGGGGTGGTTCTGAAATTTTCTGATTATTGCGTATAAAGCCATAAAATTTCATTCTCTGAAGCACTCAAAATCTGTGGGTGATTCTGAGATTTCCTGGCTATTGCGGATAGAGTAAAAAAAAACTTCATTTTCTGAAGTACTCTAAATCTGTGGGCGACTCTGAAATTTTCTGACTATTGCGTATAGAGCAATAGTCAGCTCATTCTATGAAGCACTCTAGAGCTAGGGGTGGTTCTGAATTTTTCTGACTATTGCGGATGGAACCTGACTTTACAGAGCTTTTCAGATTGATAAACCGCATCGTCACAACCAAAATCTTGTAGGGGGTGTCCCCTGGAATGTTCTTACTGTGGTCTACTAAAATGAAAACAGCTGTAAACTAAAGAGGATGTCAAATTCCCAGTTTTTGTCTAATTCGACCAACAAAAATATCAACCTCTGGCAAATTCATTTTCATTACTATCAAACCAAAAATACCCAACCCCGAAAAACTTGCCAAAGCAAGTTCTAATAACTGCACAAAAAATCCCTCACTTCCTAACATTAACTGACTACCCCAAAGCACAGTCCAACAAACTAAAGCAGTTGCCAAAGATCCAGCAATTAAACTAGCAAAAGGTATCAACCATTCTCCCCAAGGTAAACCTCCTAGTTTTCTATCTAATAACCAGAGAAAAATCACCATTGAAATTAAATTTACCCCCACGGTTGCCAATACCAAACCAGGAGCACCAAAAGCATTAATCAACAAATAATCTAACAGGGCATTCAAAAAAATATTAAATACACTAACTTTAAAAGGAGTTTTTCCATCTCCCAAAGCATAAAAAACTCTAACTAAAACATCCCTTCCCAAATAAACAAACATTCCTACTGCATAAGCCATTAATACAGAAGCGACAAATTTTGATGCGGATAAATCAAAAGCATAACGTTCATAAACTACCCTAATAATAGGCAAAGCTAAGGTAACCATAACTGCACTTAAAGGCAGCATTGTAATTCCTGTTAATACCAAAGCTTGCCGAATTCGATATTTTAAATCTTGCCAATTTTCAGGTGCAGCTAATCGAGAAAATATTGGTAAAAATGGAACTAAAATAACATTAGAAATAATTCCCAAGGGAGTCTGTACTAATAAACCAGAATAACCCAAAGAAGCGGCAGCTTGGGGAATATAAGAAGCAAAAAATAAGTCTGTATAAACATTAATATGTAACATTCCAGAAGATAAGGTTGCGGGTATCATTACTTTGGTAATTTCTTGTACTTCTGGGTTTTGGAAATTAAATCTGAAACGTAATTTTCCTAAACCTGCTCGCCACAATGGGGGAACTTGAATTAACCATTGTAATGTTGCTCCGATGAGGGTACCCCAGGCTAAAACTAAACCTCCCATCATGGCATATTCTGGTTGAATAATCTTTTCTCCTAGCTGGAAGAACAAGATAAAAATTCCTCCAATGAGAGCTATGCTAGAAAATAATGGACTAATAGAAGGTAGCCAATATATATCTGCGGCATTAAGGGCGCCAAAGCCAATGCCTATTAATCCTGCTAGTAAAGCCATTGGGGCCATAATTTGGAATTGTTGGATGGCAATGTCTCGAATTTCTAAACCTGTTGTTGTTTGGCTTAAACCTGGTGCTACTAGGTCAATTAAAGGATCGGCAAAAAAAATCAGAGCAACTGTGACTAATAATAAGACCCCACCGACTAAAGTTGTGATAGTTTCTATCAGTGGTGCTGCTTCCGACTTATCGCGCTTTGCTAAGACACTTACTATGGCACTATGAAAAGGTCCATTAATTCCTCCTAGTAAGACTAATAAAAAGCCAGGGATGACGTAAGCATAATTATAAGCGTCTACTGTTGCACCTACTCCAAAGGCGGCAGCGATCGCCTGTTGACGTACTAGGCCAAATATTTTACTGATTAATGTGGCTACTGCTACAATGCCTGCTATTTTTGCTAGGGAACGAGAGTTTTTTTTTGATTCTGATTTAGACACGACTACAATATAGCAATTTTGCTTAAATAAGTTTAATCACGATTCGGTATTGAGGGATAGGGATAGGGAACCAAAGATTTGTTTTTTTTTACCTTTTGTATTTAGGACTTAAACGCCAGTATAAATTTAAGTGTAGGCGGTCGGCTCGAGAGTGAATGCCTGTGAATGAGTAACCGCCGACGACCTCTGTGAAATACTATATAAAAACTTATCCAATAGTGTAATAGATAATAAAATTATGAAATTAATGCACGACGGACTCAAAGATTTTTTGCTTCTAGAAGAATATATTGAGTCTCAAAAAATCGGGTTTATTTCTTTAGAAGTTCCTCTTCCTAAATGGATACTAAATTTCAGTCAATCTCTTAAATACTCAATAGGTTTACAGATTCGTCGTGAGTACCGTCACATTTCTATGGGTTTAAGGTCCCTCAGATTTTCTGATGTTGATACTATTTTTATTTTCGAGCTTTACAATCAACATTTGTTATTTGTTATGCCTCTATTTGCCATAATATCACTACTAGGGAAAAAAGTTTTAATCTGCTTACATGGCAATCAGCAATTTGCGATGACTAACAAAATTAAATTTTGGGGACTACTCTATCTAAAAGCTTATTTAAACTTATTTAAAAAACTCAAAGTTATTTCTTTTGAAGTAGATGATGATGTACTTCCTGAAAAATTTAGATTGCCAGATAAATCTAAGTATATAATTCCTCATCCTATTATCAGTGAAGCTAAGCCTAAATTTTTACCAGGAGAAAGACTACCCTCTAATGTTCCGATTAAAATTGGTGTTGTGGGAATGATTCGCCTAGATAAACCAATTACTCAGGTAATTGATAAATTACAAGAATATATTAAATCTTCGGAGCATCAATGCGAACTTGTAATTGGAACGCCTTTTGAGCAAAAACCAAATTATTTAGATAAACTTAATGTCACTCTTTATGATACTACTAAACCAGAAGACTATATTCATATTTTAACGGAAATAAATATTTTAGTAATTCATTATGAAAAAGACCGCTATTACTACAGAACAAGTGGAGTAATTAGCGATGCAGGTTCTTGCGGATGCTATATTATTGCTTCTGATTATCCTGTTATTAAACATCAAGTTAGTTGGCCGGAAAAAATTGGTTCTACCTTTTCTAATTTTAATGAAATTTATACTCTTATAGATGAGGCTATAGTTCATCTTGGAGAAAAGGGACAAGATAATCACTGGTTGTGGCGAGAAGGAAGAAGTGCAAAAGCTATAGCTAAGGTTTTGTTTCCTGATAACTATAGACCAAAAAATAAGTCTAACTAAAGTGGTAATGGTTCTGCTGAATTAGAGAATAATAACTGATATTCTGTTAGCTTAACCAATAATAATTTTCATTTTTTTTGTGCCCTGTGCCCTGAATAGTATTGATATTTTTGTCCGGATTAATTTTTGTCTAACCTAAATTTTATTGATTTAATATCAATATGATTTGTCATCAAATAATTATGAATAATCAACTAAAATTCTCTTATAAATATCCCTGTCTTGAACCAGGAATTTTAATTAAACGTTATAAAAGATTTCTGGCAGATATAGAGTTAAAGTCTGGAGAAATGATTACTGCTCACTGCCCAAATACGGGTCCGATGACTGGAGTTTCTACTCCAGGAAGTAATGTGATGGTTTCTCATAGTAATAATCCAAAACGAAAATTAGCTTACACTTGGGAATTAATTGAAGTAACGGATAATGAACCGACTTGGGTGGGAATTAATACGGCTTTACCAAATCGAGTTATTAAGTTGGCTTTGGCGGAAAATTTATTTCCTGAATTGGGGGATTATCATGAATTTAAAACGGAAGTTGTTTATGGAAAAGAGAGGAAAAGTCGGGTTGATTTTAAGTTAATTAGTGAGACTAAAAATATTTATCTTGAGGTTAAGAATACTACTTGGGCAGATGGAAGAGTTGCTTTATTCCCAGATACGGTTACCCAGAGGGGACAGAAACATTTACGGGAATTAATAGGGGTAGTTGAACAAGGGGAAAGAGCTGTATGTTTGTTTTTGATAAATCGTGGTGATTGTTATCAGTTTGCTCCTGGAGATATTGCTGATCCTGATTATGGTAAACTTTTGAGAGAAGCTGTGATTAAAGGGGTGGAAATTTTGCCTTGTAGATTTATAGTTACTCCCCAAGAGGTTAATTATTTGGGTATAGCAGAATTTATTAATTAGGATATTGAGTGTGTGGTGAAAAAATCTAAAAAAAAATTTAATAGCTAAAATTATCTTGGATAAAATTTGTTCTAGAAAAGTAAAATATTAATGCTTGTTAACAAATTCTTTTTCCCACTTTTTGAAGATTTATTTTATAGATATAGTCATTTAAAATAGGGATGGAAAACTTTTTCTGTTGAATCTTAGTTGTAGCAAGAAATACTTGTATCAATCTAAATTAAAATGATTATATATTCTAGATAACTACTTGAATATCCTAGTAAAACCAAGGTCATAAAGGAGAGCAAATGTTAAGATTATCTCGAAAAGTAGTTTTAGGAATCATCATACTTTTACTTACATTTACTAGTGGATGTTCTCTGTTTCTAAAACCATCTCCCAAAGTTCATATCACTTTAGGAAACCCAAGTAATGCTACCACTAATATAGAAAATTCAGATAATTATTTAATGGAAAAATCTCAATATGTATTGTCGTATAACCGAAATAAAGGAACAGCAAACTGGGTGAGTTGGCAACTGAATAAATCTTGGTTGGGAGATGTAGAAAGACAGGATGATTTTCGTTTGGATGAGAGTTTGCCTGAAGACTGGTATCATGTGAGACCTAGTAATTATAGAAATAGTGGTTATGACCGAGGACATTTAATTCCTTCAGCAGACCGCACTGCTAATGAAAATGATAATTCAGCTACGTTTTTAATGACTAATATAATTCCTCAGAGTCCAAATAATAATCGGGAAACTTGGCGGGGGTTGGAAGAATATTCTCGCGAACTTGTAGAGGCAGGAAATGAACTTTATATTATTGCTGGAGGGTATAGAAAGAAAGGAAATATTGCTGATGGTAAGGTGACTATTCCTAGTCGGACATGGAAAATTATAGTAGTTTTAAAACCTGGTGTTGGTGTGAGGGGTGTTGATAAAAATACTAGGGTTATTGCAGTAGATATGCCTAATTCTATTGGGATTAAAAGTGACTGGAAAGTTTACCGAGTTTCTGTAGATAAAATTGAAAGTGCTACTGGTTATGATTTTCTTTCAAAAGTTCCAAAAGAAATTCAAGATGTGATTGAAAGTCGAGTTGATAATGGGTAAATTGAATCAGAATTTGAAAGCTGAATAGGAAAACAATTTCTGATTTTCTTAATTCGGTATAACTCGAGAAAGTTAGGGTTATACTGTTTCACTGAAGTTAGAAGTTAAATTTATTTGAGTATATTTAATTATAGATGTTTTGATTAGGGCGATCGCGATGGTAACAAAAAGACCTAATTCCTATTTAAAAATGAGATAATTCTCCTAAAATATCTTCAGGAGGGTCGGAGTTTTATTTTGAGTTTATGAGGTTTATTTATTACTATTACTCTTTGTTAAGGATGATTAATCTTCCTGAGGTAAGTGGTCGCTTTAAGATTAGAAAATACATAAAATTGGTACAGCTAAGTTTGGGATAGTTTTTAAAGTTCCTAAGAAAAGAAAATTTATTATTTTAACTGGAATAACATGGGTTGATATAAATATTAATTGGTTCACAGATAATATTAGTGATATTGTTCTTCCAGGTTTACTTGAAAAATTTCAGGAGTTTTTGGGTTAAGAAAAGTTGGGGGACAAACTTGTAATATCTAATGGTGATGGTGATGGTGAGAAGTGGCATAATTTAAGGTTGCCAGGCTCAAGTTGCAGTAGATTCTATCTTGGTAAATTATACCTGAGAGGGGATAAGATGTCTGCTTTGGGAACATTTAATCGTTAATATCTGTATTTTATATATTTGGAGTCTGCTGTATCTGGTTGGTTGATTTTTATTAATTATTAAGACGGTTTTTTTATGATGTCTAAAAAATATTATACTTATCGAATTTGTTTGAATGACTTTCGGGTGGTTAAAATCGAAAGATACGACCCTCAAAATCAATCTTTAGGAATAGCTTCAGGAGTTTTTAGTTATCAGGAAAAACGACAGGAAATTCAACGGCTTTTAGAGATTGCTATCAATTATGAACTAAGTGAAGAACAAACCTGTCAGTTGGGGGAAGCTTTATTTAATAGCTTGTTTGACTCTAGATTATGTCAAAATTTTCTTGATTTCTATTATAAATTTGTTCAGGAAGAGGAACAATTTTTACGGATAGAATTGGATATAGATGAGCAAAAAATCCCAGAGGTTGCTGCTTTACCTTGGGAGTTTTTATGTCTTCCTGAAAGTACTAATCAAGGTACAGTGTGGTTGGCGACAGACCCGAATTTAGTATTTTATCGTCATCGTGCTTTATGGAATTCTGCTAAACCAATACAATTAGCAAAAGGTGAAAAGTTGAGAATTGCATTGGCTATTTCTTCTCCTAAAAATTTGAGTAATGTTGAATATTTAGAGGTACAGGAAAAGTTAGAAAATTTAGCGACGCAACAGTCTGAAGAAATTGAATTATTACCTATTATAAATCCATCTACACCAATTGCAATTGATAGTTTATTAGAGAGAAAACCGCATATTTTTCATTTTATTGGTCATGGTCGTTTTGAAGATGAGGAAGGAGAAAAAGTAGGAAAAATTGCTTTGGTAAGACAGGGTTTAAATCAGGCTAAATGGGTTGATGAGAATTTTTTTGCTTCCTTATTTGTTCGTCATCGTCCTGGTATTGTTGTTTTACAAGTTTGTGAAGGAGGAAAGCAGTCGGAGTCAGAAGCTTTTAAGGGAGTTGCTGCTAAAATTATTGGTCAAAATATTCCGGTAGTAGTAGCAATGCAATATGAAATAACTAATGCTACAGCTAATCTATTTTCTGATGAATTTTATAGGAGATTAGGAAAAGGTGAACCTGTTGATATGGCGGTTCAAAATGGTCGCTATATTTTGGGTTTGGAGACTCAATATCAAAACCGTGATTTTGCGACACCTGTTATTTTTATGAATTTACGAAATGGTTATTTATTTTCGGAAAAATCTCAAGATGAGCTCTTAAATAAGGAACAAAATGGCTTATTGGACTTAACAGGTGAACATAAGGAATATTTGCGTAGTAGAAGGAGATTAGAAATGGGGCTAACAGATAAACAAAGGAAATATTTGCGTGAAGAGATTGAGAGGGTATTAGATGAAGATACGTTAAGAATGATCTTGATTGAAAATGAAGAGATATTTGGCAAGAATTTTTATAATCGAATTTCTGGTAGTAGTTATCGTAATAAATTGACTTTTTTAATCATAGAGCTAAAAAATAGAGAGCTTATTAATGATTTTATTGAAGTTGTTCAAAATGAGTATCCTAACTTTGCTCGAGATTTATAGAACAATAAGATTGATTATCCAATTAAGAATCACGTAAGTATATGGCTATTGGTGGACAACTGTTTATTTCTATTAGTTGGTATTAGCCTATCTATGGTTCAATTCTAATGGTGCTTTATGTAGCAGTTATTCTTTTGATTCTTTTAGAAAAAGGTAAATTTAGTTAATTTAATTAAGTCTAATAATGAAGTTATCTACGTCTGAAATAAATGTTCTGTTTAAAGCTTTACAAGATGGTTATCGAAACTATGATGACTTGAAAATTATGGTGAGATTAAAGCTGGGATAAAATCTTGCAGAGATTGTTGGAGAGAGCCGTCTTGATAATGTTATTTTTGCTTTGATTGAATAGGCTGAAAGTAAAGATAAACTATTAGATTTAGTCTGGGGAGCTAATGAGCGAAATCCCGATAATGACCAAATAAAGAAAGTAAGTTATAGACTTTTTGGGATTACTCAAGCACAATGGGAAAAGTTATGTGAATTATTAGCTGAGATTAATCCGACTGATTTGGAATTTGCTTGTAAAGAAAGTTTTAAACCAAAGAAAATCCTGGAAGTTGATTCGAGATTAGTTGATTTAAAATCTTTAGATAGGGAAGAAATTCAAGATATTTTAAAAGAGAATTTAATTAAAAAACGAGAGGAAAGTTTAAGAAAAGTTCCTGTCGTTTTGGAATTTGCTGATTGTTTAAGTGGAATGTTAAATGTAGGAATGAATACTATCTGTAGTGATTTGAAAAGATGGGCTGAGGAAGTTAATGATTAACTGTCTAAATTAGGAAAAAAGAACGGTTCATATCGAAAAATGAATACTAATTTACAAGATTTTGGGCAAAGGGCAATTTTAGATTCTGATGTTACTCCTATTAGAAATTTTGCTCCTCATTTACAAGAAGTAAAAAATCAAGAGTCTCCAAGTAATAATGAACAAAAGGAATATTTGCTTAGTAGAAGGAGATTAGGGATGGGGTTAACAGATGACCAAAAGCAATATTTTTATGGCGAAATTCAGAGAGTATTTCCAGATGAAGAGTACTTAAAAATAATATTCATTGATAATGAAGGTAAGTTTGGAAAAAATTTTTATAATGATATTGATGGCAAGAATTATCGTAATAAATTAACTTTTTTAACCAGAAAACTACAAAATAAAAGACTTCTTTATCCTTTTATCGAAGTTGTCCGAGAAGATTATCCTAACTTTGCTCAAGAGTTATAGATCAGTGAAATTAATTATCTAATTCAGAATAACAATGTAACAGCATATCAAAAATGGAGTTAACAGATAATGAAAAGCAATATTTTTATGAAGAAATTCAGAGGGCATGTCCAGCTGAAGAGGACTTACGAATAATATTCATTGACAATGAAGGTAAGTTTGGAAAGAATTTTTATAATCAAATTCATGGCAATACTTATCGTAATAAATTGACTTTTTTAACCCAAAGGCTACAAGAGAAAAAACTTCTTGATCTTTTTATAAAAGTTGTCCAAAAACAATGCTCTGACTTTGTTCAGGATATTGTCAAATATAAAAAAGTAACAGAACCAGCAAGTCAACCAAAGATTGATTTAGATCATCTGAAAAATCTATTAGAACAAAAAAAATGGATAGAGGCAGATATAGAGACTACAAATCTTCTTCTTAAATCTATTGGACATCAAAATTCGGTAAAGAAAAAAACCTTGAAAGAAATTAAGTGTGACTTACTGAGAGGTATTGATAAGCTTTGGCGAGAAGAGAGTGATGGCAAATTTGGTTTTAGTGCTCAGAAGGAGATTTGGAAAGATATCAAAAAGGATTTTAGTTATTTAAAAAAAGAGCAACTTATAGAACTATTTTGTATTATAGTACGTTGGTATAATTATGAAGAGAAAGAATGGCTAAATAAGCCTAAAATAAATCAAACTTCTGACGTTATATTTCAGAAGGAAGTAAACAATAATACTAAGGGGTTTTTGCCCACTATTCTTCCTTCTAATTCTTGGAGGAAGAAGATTGAAGCTAATTTAATTCCTGGTCTCATGAAGCAATTAAAATATTGTGAATTTCCATAATTAAACTAGTGTGGTTTAAAATATTAGAACTGCAAAGGAAATACTTAATATTATATCTAAATTTTAAGGAGTGAGCTAATGAACTCGATATTTGTTGGGCGTGAAAAAGAAATAAGAGAATTTAAAAAAAAATTAGAATCTTTTCTAGATCGATCTTCTAATATCACTAATCATTCCATTGTGCTTATTCATGGTTTTGGAGGAATAGGAAAAACTACTCTTCTTAAAAAACTAAAAGACATAGTTGAAAATAGTCAAGGGCAACCGTTCAAAGATTCTTTTGATATTTTAGAATTGGACTGGGGAAACCAAGAAAAACAGGATTTGATTAATCGAGTTATGGTACTCAAAATTATTTATGAAGCATTGATAAAAAATGAAGAAAGAAAGCAATATTTTCAGAATTATACTAAAGTTATAAAAATTTGGGAATCATGTCAAAAAAAATATAAGAACGCTGAAGAGAAACAGGAGCAGACAGGCAAATTTGTAGAGCCTGAATTAACAGATTATGAGAAAAATAATTACGGCTACCTTGAAGATTCGTTAGTTGAATATTTAGCTGATGGAATCAATGATTTATCACAGAAAAAACCATTGCTAATATTCTTTGATACTTACGAAGTACTGAACGATATAGATGTGAATCTAGCTATACAGAGAGTGATAAAAAAATCTGGCAACAAAGTGATTTGGATAATTGCTGGGCGTAATGACTTAACTCAGAGTATTTCGAGAAACTTAGTTGCTCAAGAAGCTCTAACTTCAATTTTAGAAAGAAAAAATGAAGACGCTGATATTGTTGCTTTAGCAATTAGGAATTTAGAAAAATTAGATGCTCTTGAAAATTCACAACTAATTCATTTTCTGGATTTCAATAAATCCCCAGATAGATATGTTCGTGAAGCAGCAGCAAATGCAATAAAGCATAGAGTTATTGAAATATATAAGTCTAGGAATATATCTAACCTTAAAAGACTAATTATAGAAGTAGTTCCATCTTTGATTAAAGCTATGCGTAATGATTTTATGAAAGATTCTCGTGAAGCTGCTACTGATGCTGGAAAGATTACTTTTCAAATAATGAAGACATTTGATTCCGAATTAATGGATACTGATGAAGGTTTAAAAAAAGAACTTATAAGTATTAAACATCAACTTGAATTAGCGTTAATTTTCTCCAGCAAAGAAAAAAAGAAATCCTTCGTAAACTCTCGGAAGGAAAAAATCGGAAAAAAAGAACCATTAACTTTGATTCAAGATTTAGACAAAGAGTTAGACCTTTATGAGAAGGTAGGTTTTATTCTATTGTTAGGAGAATTAAAAGCTGAAGATGCAATTGAGCGACTGGTTAAGTTACTTAGTAATATTAATGAAGAACCAGACATTCGAGCTAGTGCAGCAGAATCTCTAGGTGAAATAGGAGGACCTGTTGTCAACAATAAACAGGCAATTGATGCTCTAATTGATGCCTTAGAGTATGATGAACAACAACAAAATAATGGTCAATATGTACGTTCTGAAGCTGCAAGAGCTTTAGGAAAATTAGTCCCTCCCAAAGCTATAAAAAAATTATATGAGGCGATTCGGATAGATAAATTTAGTAGTGTGCGCGATAATGGAAAAAAAGCCTTGTCAAATTATCTAATTAATTCTCCAAGATCACATTGGAATGAATATCAAAATAAAGCTTTTAAATATCTCTTAAAAACTGTTACTAATCCTGAAAAAGAAAAAAAGGATTTATTTCCTAACGAAGAGGATATTCAACAAAAGCTGATTACTGAGTCGTCTGCTCAGGGACAAAGAAATGAATTTCAAAGTCAATCTATTGATCAACTTATTGATGCTTTAAAAGAAACGAAAGACCCAGATGAATGTGTAGCGATCGCCAAACAAATAAGCAGTCTTAAAGATGCCAAAGCATTAGAGCCAATTCTTGATAAACTAGAAGAACTGAAAGAAGGAGATTGGATTGCTAGAACTGCCGTTGTCAAAGTATTAGGTCAATTAGATATCTCAATAGAACAGTTAGAGAAATCAAAAGTGATTAAAATACTAGTTGATAGATGGCGTAATGACCCAATTTCAGATGTTCGAAATGCGGTACAAGAAACCATAGAAAATATCTACCTTTATACATCTGGAAATTATGAGTTAGCCGAAGATGCTTTGAACAGATATATAGATCAAAAAGAAAAGAAATATAGGATGCAAGAGGTAAAGAATCGAATCAAACAAAACAAAAAACAAAATAATGCTAAACTAATTTAAACTGATTTGAACTAATTTGAAAAATAGCGGAGGTAAAATTAATTATGGATTACCCAATTAGAGCTAGAGAAGGAAATGTTTATATCACACCAGAGAATAAAGAAGTAAAAATATCAAATACGATCGCTAAATTATCTTCCCCTAAAACTCAAAAAGAAGTTTTAGAAGATATTGGTATAAACTTGACCAATAAAACATTAATAATTAAGTTTATGGAAATTGGTAATCCCTACGCTGAACCCTTAGGAGATAGAACTAAAATCAGTGATAAATTAACTACTACTTTTGAAATAGAACTAAGTCTTGATAACCCTGCTCCACAACCTTTAGATAGTATTGGCAAAAAATTACGAGATATTAATGATAAGTATCATGGACGGGGAGACATTCTTAATTATGCTGTGGAATGTACTAAAAATTCACAGATGCCTAGTTATTTAGAATATATGAAGGAACATTATCCCGAAGAAAAACGCTCCCCTTTATTCAAAAGTATTTTGGAAACTGGTAAACC
>JAKQYE010000091.1:18601-22194 GCA_023356605.1 Trichodesmium sp. MAG_R02
ATTATGCTGTGGAATGTACTAAAAATTCACAGATGCCTAGTTATTTAGAATATATGAAGGAACATTATCCCGAAGAAAAACGCTCCCCTTTATTCAAAAGTATTTTGGAAACTGGTAAACCAAATGAAGCCTATTTTCAAAAGGTTTCTGAAAAAATGACACCTGAAGAACTAGCGGAAAATCAACAATAAGCCAAGGTAAAACCTTCAAAAACTTAATAGTTATCAGGAGTATGCTGGAGAACTAAAATCTACAAAATTCTCTTTTAGTTTTTAGCCAGTTTTTATTACTCAATAAATTTAACTAAGTTGCAAATTAATAAATATAAGTCATGCATAATATAGCACAATATTTAGAAGCTTCGGAGAATAAAATTAAAGAATTATTAGACAAGAAAGCCCGTGAAAGATATCCTTTTTCTCGAAGTTTTGAGATATTTACTGATAACCAAAATTTCCGAAAAAAGTCAAATCCTAAAGAAGATGATTTGGATAAATACAAAGGTCAGCTATTAATACAAGGGGAACCTGGTGGTGGAAAAACTATATCATTAATTAAATTAGCTGATAAATTAATCGGCAAAACTAAGGGAATTCAGCCGAATAGTGTAAATTTTGTCTTGCCTATATTTGCAGAAATATATACTTGGTATACTTGGAAATATATTGATGAAAACCAACAACAAAAAGAGCAGGAAACAAGAGATACAATTTTTAAATGGTTATTGGAAAAAACTAAATTATATGAACAGATTTTAGAAGCTAAAATAAATGCCAGAAAAGTTTTACTTTTACTAGATGGTTTAGATGAGCTTCCCTTCAATGTACCAGAAGACCAAAATAATCCTAATTCTTCTCTTCAAGATTATCGGGTTAAATTTATCGAAGCACTAAATCAGTTTCTTGAAAATACAAATTATGAAATTACAGTAATAATGACTTGCCGTTATCGAGACTATCAAGAAATCGTCAAAAATCATCCGGAAAATGAATTTAAGTGTACGGAAAAATTATTACTTAGACGTTTGGATATTAAAGAAATAGAAGAGTATTTAAAAGAAAAAGAAATAATAGAAGATGAAACAAAACGTGAAAAATTATTAAACATAATTCGGATAAATCCAGCTATATCTAAAATAATTCGTACTCCTTTTATTTTAAAAACTTTATTAGATGTTTACAACGATTTTGATGGCGAGGAAAATACTGAATCGCAAAACTTAAGAGCTATTAGTAATATTGAACAGTTATTTGATAAATATATTGAACAAGGCTATTACCGAGAAACAGAAAAACTCAAAAGTACGAAAAAAGTTGATTTTCCCTATACTCTAAAAGAATTGAAAAATAAACTAGGGGGAATTGCCGTAGTAATGATGGGTGATGATGAACCTGATAATAACGACATATTATCAAGGATGTTTAAACCTGTTATTTCTGAAAAAAAAAAAGCAATATAATTTTATTGAATTCGCTATAAATATACAATTAATATTTGAAAAACACCCAGAAAAAAAAATCTATGGATTTCGTCATAATCTAATTCGTGATTATTTAACTTTTCAATACAGTCAAGAATTTTTGAGACCATCACAAAATTCAACGGAGGAAAATTCAATTACTAAAAAACAGGTAGTAAGAGCTTTAGGCAAAATAGATAATAATCCGAAAGCTGTTGAATTATTAGCGGATTTATTACTCAGTCAAGAAGAAGATAAAGATATTCGTTATGAAGCTGCTAATTCTATAGGTCAATTCATTTCTCGAGGTTCTTTTGAAGGCTATGATAAGACTTTTGATCCAGACTGTATACAAAACTATTCTATTGATAAATTTGATAAAGATGATATAAAAGACTATTTTCAAAAATTTGCTCCGGAAAAACTAATTAATGATGTTGCAGACATAGATAAAATAGAGCAATGTAGCTGTGGTATTCCCCTAGTAGTTAATTTAATCGCACTTCAATTACGTGACGGAGTACCACTGAAAGAAATTACTCAACCAGGGGGAATTTCTAGTCAAGAAATTATAGGAAAAGCCTGTGAAAGATTTCTAATTCATGTCAGAGAAAAAGAAAAAAATCCACTAGATAATAAAGATTTACGAATAATTTATCTTCTCACTATAATGCGTCGCTACGATCAGGATTTTTTACAGGAAATGATAGGAGAAGAGTTAAATTTATTAGCTTTAGGGCCACAACTGAATAGTAAATATTCATTTATTTCATCGGAATTAATATTAGAAGACAACTATAAATTTTACTTCAAGAAATATTTATTAACTAGAAACAACGATTATGAAATATTAAAAGAACTTTGCAAAAATGCAAGAAATTATTGTGAAGAATGGTTTCTCTCTAAGAATGGTTTTGAATTATCCAGTCTCAACAAAAGTGCAGAAAAATGGATTGATAACCAAGATTATCGTGAAATTATTTTTGATTGGATTTATTATTGGTTTTGGAGGGATGAAGAAGAAGGCTGGTATTATGGGATTCCTTATTTGGTACAGGGATGGAATTATGAACCCTCTTGGGCCCATAGTATTTTAGATATGATTGATAGTGGTAAACAGTTTATTTCCACAAGAAAAAGTCAAGACCAACTACGACTTTTCCGTTCGGGAATTGAGACTTCAAAACAAGATATTAGTTCTAGGGATGATCGGTCTAAATTGTTGGATAAATTAGAAGAAAGAGCTAACAAGACAACAAACGAAGAAGAATGGGTCTCAATCGTATATTTAAAACGTGGCGATTTACTTTTTGAACAGAAAAAATATGAAGAAGCTCAGGCACAATATGAACAAGCAAAAAAATATGTTCCTCCAGGTATTGATTCATTGAGAAAGAGATTAAAAGAATTATTACAAAAAGTAGAAAGACGAATTGAAGCAAAGGAAGAAAAGGAAGAATTAGAAAGACAAATTCAAGAAAAGAAAGAATTAGAAAGACAAATTCAAGAAAAGAAAGAATTAGAAAGACAAATTCAAGAAAAGGAAGAATTAGAAAGACAAACTCAAGAAAAGAAAGAATTAGAAAGACAAATTCAAGAAAAAAAAGAATTAGAAAGACAAATTCAAGAAAAAAAAGATATACAACTAGAACTCACGGATACTCCTGGTAGTAGTTCACAAGAAGTAAAAAATCAAGAGTCTCCCAAAGAAGGCAAATTATCTTTCACAGAATCAGTAATAGCTGCCATAGCATTTTTGATAGGAGGTTTATTTGGGGAAAATCAAGTAGGTTTATTTGGGATAATACTTACATCATTTTTGATTTTTATTTTTCGTTTTACAGTCCAAAATACTACCCCACAACAGCAGCGTGAAAGTTGGGAAGGAATTTTAAAATTGTTTAGTGAATTGTACGAAAAAATCAGAATGAAAATTAATAACTAATGTTACGCCAAAATAGAATTAGGTGTTAGGTGTTAGGTGTTAGGTGTTAGGTATTAGGTGTTAGGTGTTAGGTATTAATTTTCATTCTGATTTTTTCGTACAATTCACTAAACAATTTTAAAATTCCTTCCCAACTTTCACGCTGCTGTTGTGGGGTAGTATTTTGGACTGTAAAACGAAAAATAAAAA
>JAKQYE010000092.1:0-16969 GCA_023356605.1 Trichodesmium sp. MAG_R02
ATGAAACTTTACCGCAACTATCACAAAACAAAAGTAGGAACTGTGTTTGCTGGAGAAGCACAGCTCAACTCTAGTATTGATGAAATTCTCATTAAACGAACAGAATATTAATTGTAGGAATCATGACAGAAAATTTACCCAAAGTCAATAAATCTGCAGTACAAGCAGGTGGCCAACTTAGTTTATTTGAAAAATATCTGACTTTCTGGGTAGCATTGTGCATTTTGACAGGTATAGCTTTGGGGAAAATATTTCCTGGTGTTGCCAGAATGTTAGATGCTATGAGTATTTATCAAGTATCTATTCCTATTGCTATTTGTCTATTTTTTATGATGTATCCTATCATGGTCAAAATAGACTTTACTCAAGCTAAAAATGCTGCCCGCGCTCCTAAACCTGTAATCTTAACTTTAGTAGTAAATTGGGTAATCAAACCTTTCACAATGGTAGCATTTGCCCAATTTTTTCTTGGTTGGTTATTCCGCTCATTCCTAACAGGTACGGAAATATTACGGGGTACAGAAGTAGCTCTGGTAGACTCTTATATTGCTGGTACAATATTACTTGGTATCGCTCCTTGTACTGCTATGGTATTAATGTGGGGTTATCTTTCCTATAGTAACCAGGGACACACATTAGTAATGGTGGCAATTAATTCCTTAACAATGTTATTTTTATATGCTCCTTTAGGGCAATGGTTGTTGTCAGCAAATAATTTAACGGTGCCTTGGGAAACTATTGTTTTATCAGTACTAATTTATGTTGGTTTACCTTTGGCTGCAGGAATGTATAGTCGTTACTGGATTTTTAAATATAAAGGAAAAGCTTGGTTTGAACGTCGGTTTCTCAATTATTTAAGTCCTGTTTCTACTGCTGCGTTATTGATAACTCTGGTTTTGTTGTTTGCCTTTAAGGGAGAATTAATTGTAGAAAATCCATTTCACATATTATTAATAGCAGTACCACTTTTTGTCCAGACTAATTTTATTTTCTTGATTGGTTATCTAGCAGCTTTGAAAATGAAGTTAGATTACGAAGATGCTGCACCTGCTGCTTTGATTGGA
Organism: Trichodesmium sp. MAG_R02; assembly: GCA_023356605.1. GTDB lineage: Bacteria > Cyanobacteriota > Cyanobacteriia > Cyanobacteriales > Microcoleaceae > Trichodesmium. The sequence goes on from JAKQYE010000092.1 coordinate 1,065, forward strand.
GCCAGTAATCATTTTGAAGTTGCGATCGCAACTTCAGTTACTCTATTTGGCTTAAATTCTGGAGCTGCACTAGCAACGGTGGTAGGAGTCTTAATAGAAGTGCCAGTAATGTTGATGTTGGTGGCAGTATGCCAACGTACAGCTTTTTGGTTTCCTCGCCAACCAGAAAAAGCTACTTTCTTAGACCCCCGTTGTTATAAATTGGAGTAGTGCAAGTATCTTGTTAGCCCATTTTTCCTACTTTTGCCAAACAAAATTGACTATTTGATCAACCTCTAAGGAATGAGGACTTTATTATCTATACAAGTTAAATTGCTTAAACTCCATATTATCTGAGTTCTTTCAAAGCATTTTGGGATTTTATTTAATTCCCATTTCTAATAAGTCTAAAGGAAAACTCAACAATGATAATTTAGAACTTGCTCAACAAGCAAACTTACCTGATCTTTGGTTACTTATCAAAGGTTAAAGTGGACTAACTCCAGAACCAATTCAACAATTACAGGATTTTATTAATAGTCAAAATAATGCAGTTGTCATTTATTCCACTAATGGCAAATTGATTTACGGAAATCTCAAAGTGGCTTTTTACAAGCTTTCGCAAAAAATTAACTTATTTAAGTCCTTAAATTTAAGGAATAAAAAATATGTCTATTCTCAAAACCCATATTGCTTTAACAGCAAACAACCTAGAAAAATATATTGAGTTTTATCAATAGGACTTACGCAAAGAAACCCGGTTTTTACAGTAAATCATTGTTTTTAACAGATATAGTTATTTCAAATTATATTGGAAAACTTTTCCTGCACCAAACGCGAGTTATAGCAAGAAATACTTCTCTCAATTCTTTATTAAAATGACTATAAATATCTATGAGAAACCGGGCTTGCGGAGTTTACCTGGGTAAGTCCTGATCAAGTATTGTGGGAAATTGCTCCAATTAAGTATAAATCTGATTAGGCAAAATTTGATATTCTTAAGCTGTTTCTGAATCTTACTCTTAACTTAGAGGAAAATCTACAAATAGGTGGAAATTTAGGCCACTTGGGAATATAAGGAGAAACTTATCGGGAAACTTTTTATTATAACCAGGTTTCTGGATAAGTCCTAATGATATTTTCTCAACAGTCAAACTCAAAAACCAAAAAAAACTAGTTATTAAATTGTCAGGAAAAAATATAGCAATGGGTATAGGAATAAATGGATTTGGTCGTATAGGAAGGCTGGCACTCCGTGCAGCTTGGGAATGGCCGGAACTAGAGTTTGTTCACATTAATGAAATTAAAGGAGGGACGACAGCAGCAGCACATTTACTCAAGTTTGATTCTGTACATGGTAGGTGGTCGCCGGAAGTAGAAGCAGCAGGGGAGCAAGTCATAATTGATGGTAAATCTCTCAGTTTCAGTGAATATTCACAACCAGGTGAAGTACCTTGGGAAAAATTTGGTGTTGATATTGTATTGGAATGTTCTGGGAAGTTTCGGACTAAAAGCACCCTTGAACCTTACTTTCAACGTGGTATCAAAAAGGTGATTGTTGCAGCACCAGTTAAAGAAGAGGCTTTAAATGTAGTTATGGGGGTAAACGATGATCTTTATGAACCTGGAAAACATCATTTACTTACGGCAGCTTCTTGTACCACGAACTGTTTAGCTCCAGTAGTTAAGGTGATACACGAAGGATTAGGAATTAAACATGGAGTTATTACTACTATCCATGACAATACTAATACTCAGATTATTGTTGATGCACCTCATAAAGATTTGCGTCGTGCTAGAGCTACAGGTCTATCCCTAATTCCTACTACAACTGGATCGGCAACAGCCATTGGACTAATTTATCCAGAACTTAACGGTAAGTTGAATGGTTTAGCAGTACGAGTTCCTCTGTTGAATGCTTCTTTGACAGACTGTGTATTTGAAGTAGTTCGCCCTACTACAGTAGCGGAAATTAATAGCTTACTAAAAACTGCATCTGAACAACCACCACTCAAAGGAATTTTGGGTTATGAAGAACGCCCTTTAGTTTCTATTGACTATAAAGATGACTCCCGCTCTTCTATTATTGATGCTCTCTCAACAATGGTAGTAGATCAAACTCAAGTGAAAATTTTTGCTTGGTATGACAATGAGTGGGGTTATGCTAACCGTATGGCAGAGTTAGCTCGAAAAATTGTTATGAGTTTGAAATAGACGGGACTTACGCAGGCAAACTGAAAAACCCGGTTTCTCGTAGATATTTATGTGTTAAAAACAATGATTTACTGTCGTAACCGGGTTTCTTTGCGTAAGTCCTGATAGACATATCTAGAAAACAGAGAATAGTGAGGAGTGGGGGAGTAGGGGAGGAAAGTAAAAATTTAGAAAATTAATACTAACAGGACTTACCCAGGCTTCACCTTGAAAAGCTATATGTGGGAGCTTTCTGGCATTCGCCCTTACCCTCGTGTAGTGCGCGTACGTAAGTCCTGACTAATTGGCTAATAATTATCAAAAAAGCTATTGGGCGTGTGTTAATTATTTAATAATTGAAGTTTCACCCAGCTATAGCATTCTTTTCTTGAATTGGTATAATAGTTACTGTAACATTATAGTAATTCAAAATGGGAAAATTAATTTTAAGCATTAAGCTCTCTCCCCCCTTTGTTTAACTTTTCTTAGGGAATGTACAGGAAAAACTTTCAAGTTTTGAACATATTCAAGTAACTACTAAAGTTAGCTGATGACCAATTTAATTTTCTGCGGAATATTGCCCATATATAAAATTTAATTCTTCTCGGAGAATTATTCTTCTTGGGCTTGGGATAATGAGGTAATAATATTATGTCTGATTGAATAGTTATAATTTGAGCTTGTAGCAGGGAAAGAGGGATAAAGTATATCTTTCAATGGCTAAAGCCCTACTACAAATTATATACTTTTTATTACTAATTATTTGGACATAATACAGCTAATTTTATATAACTGTGGTACAGTAATCCTAGTATATTGGGTTAATAATAATGAAAACTTAATTCTAAACTTTAAGAACTGTTGAAAAAGATAGTGTTACTGTACTTGATAAACTTGGAATATAATGTGGAAATCATAACTAATAGCTGACCGTTTAATGCTGACAATAAATCAAATATAGCAAGGCCTAAATAGGTTGCAATAAATCAAAAAGTAAATAAAACTTTTAAAACTCTTGCCTATTCTCTGTTCTCTGTTTCCTGTCCCCCCTAAAAATCAGTGGGATTTTTGCCACGAACATGGGTAGGATTGCTATCAATAATATTAAAATATAACTCGGGTTTCTATGACGATTAAATATATTTTTAAACAGAGAGTAATTCCAATTGTAGATAATTTACTAGCTAATTATAGTTTATTTAAAAATTTAGAAAGAGATGAAATAGTTAAAGTTATATTTGATGTTTTAATGAGAAATTCTTCTCCAGAAGAATTGCAAGAAATGACTGATAAGATACTTAGGTATAGAATCAGACGTATATTGGGAGGACAAGTATTGTTTGGATTACTGAGTGATTTAACATCTGAAGAAATCGAAGATTTTGATGCGGCAGTTCGGGATTTGAGGAAAATATAGTAGTGAAATATTTATTAGATAAAAATATTCTAACTGCTATTCTTAAGAAAGATTATAGACTATTTGATCGGCTGAATGATGTTAATTATAAAGGAGAAAAACTTTTTATTACTTGTATTACCTATTTTGAAAGTGAGGGGGGTTTATTAGCAATTAATTCTCGGAAAAAGTTGGCTATTTTTGAGGATTTGTGTAAAAAAGATATCAGTATTTTGTTTTTAGACAGAATAGAGATAATTAATACCGCCTCTGGTATTTATGCAAATTTAAGACAAAAAGGCAAACTCACACAATTTCCTGATATTCTGATTGCCGCTACGGCAATTTATTACAATCTGATTTTAGTTTCTGATAATTTAGATATGTTAAGAATTGAAGGTTTAATTTTAGAAAATTGGTTGGAATAGTTTAAATATATTCAAATTATGACTTCTACTACAAGTGCTAGTTTAAGAAATTATGCCCTAGTCACCCTTGCCTACTGGGGTTTCACCATTACGGATGGTGCTTTGCGAATGTTGGTGTTACTATACTTTTATAGAATTGGTTATACTCCTCTGGAAATAGCCTTTTTATTCTTATTCTATGAAGTTTTTGGCATCTTCACTAATTTTTTCGGTGGTTGGATCGGTTCACAATTTGGATTAAGAGTGACTCTGTACAGTGGTATTGGCTTACAGGTTTTTGCCCTAATTATGCTTTCATGGGTAAACCCAAGTTGGGTGCAGTGGTTGGCTGTGTTTTATGTGATGGTAGCACAGGCCTTTTCTGGAATTGCTAAAGATTTAACGAAAATGAGCTCTAAAAGTGCTATTAAGTTAGTTGTGCCTCAAGATGCTGAATCATCTCTATTTAAGTGGGTGGCAGTGTTAACTGGTTCCAAGAATGCTCTGAAAGGAGTTGGTTTTTTTGTAGGTAGTGCGTTGCTAACATTATTTGGATTTGTCAATGCTCTGTGGATAATGGCGGGAGGATTATTTTTAATTTTGTTCACTAGTATAATGCTGCCAGAAGACATGGGCAAAATTAAGCAGAAGGTTAACTTTAAAGAACTTTTTTCTAAAAGTCAGGAAATTAATATTCTTTCTGCTGCTCGTTTCTTTTTATTTGGTTCGCGAGATGTATGGTTTGTAGTAGGATTACCTGTCTTCCTGGAAGGTACTTTGGGTTGGTCGTTTTATGAAGTTGGTGGATTTATGGCTTGTTGGGTGATAGGTTATGGTATTATTCAATCTTTAGCACCGACTCTTATACAGAAATTTGGTTCTGGTGAGCCTCCACAATCAAAAACTATCCAATTTTGGACATTTACATTGACTGTTGTTCCCGCCGCGATCGCTCTGGCACTACAATTAGGTTTACCTGCTAATTTGGTAATTGTTGGTGGTTTAATGTTGTTTGGTATAGTATTTGCTTTTAATTCTGCTGTTCATTCTTACTTGGTATTGGCATTTACTGATGATGACAAAGTGGCTTTAAATGTTGGTTTCTACTATATGGCTAATTCTGGTGGTCGTCTTGCAGGTACGGTTTTATCTGGGTTAGTTTATCAAATATCTGGTTTAGTTGGTTGTCTGTGGGTATCGATGTTATTTGTCTTAGCAGCAGCTTTAGTTTCTCTGAAGTTACCTGATCCTCAACCTAGTAAAGCTATAGCTTTAAAAGCTGGGTCTGGAGAATAAACAACTATTTTGAAGATGTCTATTAAGGAACATCTAAATATGTAACCGTACAAAAAAAACTGTAGAAAATCGTAACGGCTTTTATCAAGTTAATTGGATTAACCAATACAGACTCTAATGCACAGCTCACTATTCCCTGGGCAGTAAATGCCTCTGGGAATTTCTTGTCTTAAATTTGAAGACTGCCATTGATATCGATATTAATTACTATACCAGTTGCACTCCTGAATAAACCACGTTTATGAACTAGGGGGCGATCGCTCTAGCAACTTCTTAATGTAATGTTCAGTTGTATAGAGAGAATTTAATTTCTAGATTTCTCCCTATAGCAGCTTCCCTATATTTGACCCTATTTGCCTCTGTCAAATCCTGATCTTAATACCACAAATTTCCTATATCCCCTATCAGGAGTTTAAGCGGATATTGGTCGATGTCATAATTACTTTTAAATTCTATGCGATCGCGATTAGCTTCACCACTACTCATATCAGCTATTGTAAAACTAAACGAGCAAATAAATCTGGGAAAATCTATATAGTTTTTGTCTGTTGAACTGGTGGAAATGTTTTGAGTGCCCAAGATTATTTTTTGATTATGACAATGTTGAGCAGACCAATAAATTTTTGCTTCAGAATTAGGAGTAATTAAATTTACATAAAATCCACCTATTCCCATAACATCATCAAGAGTTCCTTAATTCCGCCGACGGCAATAAACGGTTACTTGCTTTGGAGGATGGTAAAGAGACTGCCCTTTGGGTGTATGGAGACAACTTGCGCGAATATTTAGAACGGGGCGGAGCCGAGGGTTTTTTGGGATTTCCCACAAATAAAGAAACACCTTATACCGCAGATGTCACTCAAACTAAAGGAGTTTGCCAGGCTTTCTCTGGTTCTAGCGCTAAAGCTAGAATTCATAATCATCCTAGTCTTGGTTCTATAGCTACATGGGGAGCTATTGGCAGTCTGTACACGGATATGGGAGGAGCCAATAGCTGGCTAGGCGTTCCGACAAAAGCAGAGTGGGAGGATAATGATGAGGTAACTATTTTGGCTGAGTTTGAGAATGGGCAGATTGCTTATAACAAGAGCACGGCTGAAACGATCGCTTACACTTTAAAATCACAGAATGGTTCTACTGATGAAAACTCCAGTGGCAGGAATGCTGGAAGTTATAGTGGGTCCAATAATTCTGATGATATTGCTGGTGACGCAGATCAAATCTTTCAAGAATTGTATGAGTTTTTTGAATATTTCGAGAGTCCTCTGGGGTTAAACGGCCGTTTGCCCCTACTTAACCCTAATTTATTTATATCTATTCAACCGAACATAATATGAAACAGAACCACAATATCTAGTTCCATAGAACCTCCCTACAAGGTTTTGGTTGTAACGATGTGGTTTATCAATCTGAAAAGCCCTGTAATACAATAATATTTCTTGACATTTGTCTAACATTGTCCAATTATTCCCCTTCAGTAGTCAGCCCTAGTAGAGGAGAAAAAGAAAAACAAGAATATTCCCGAACCCAGTTCTCTTATTAGTTTGCTACTCCTGGGCATCTCCGGGGTTCTTTCCGGACTGAGGTCGCAAAAGTAGCCCAGAGCTCTCCAAGACAAAATCCCATAAACGATGAGCCATCTCTAATTTACTACAAGATGGAATATCTAACCGACGACCTTCAACATCCAGAAAAACCCCCTGATTTGTGTTACTGCCAATACCCGCACCTTCACGGTCGATAGGGTTAGCAACAATAGTATCTAAATTTTTAACCCGTAATTTTTCTAACGCAGGGGCGACAATATCTCCAGTTTGTGCTGCAAAACCAATTAAATATTGGTGAGACTGCTTTAATTTTCCCAACTCTGCTACAATATCTGGTACTGGTGTTAAAGGTAATGAACTAGGGAGCGATCGCTTAGGCAACTTCTTACCGTAATATTCAGTAGGTTTTATATCTGCCACTGCAGCAGTCATTACAACTATATCTGCCTCAGCAAAATGAGTTAACATTACTTGTTGCATCTGAGCAGCACTCACCACTTCTATAACTTTTACCCCGGATAATAGTAACTCTCCTACAATACTATGCACCAAAGTTACATTTGCTCCCCGATGCAACGCTGCCTGAGCTAAAGCTGTTCCCATTTTACCCGTAGAAGGGTTACCAATAAATCTTACAGGGTCTAAATGTTCCCGCGTCCCCCCTGCACTAATTAACATTTTTCTACCTGCTAAATCTCTTTTGCCCGCCGTATATAATAAAGATTTTATATTTGTGATTATTTCCTTGGGCTCCCCCATTCTACCTTGACCAACGCGATCGCAAGCTAACATTCCAGCACTAGGCGATATAACATGAAATCGTTTTTCTGTCAATACTTGCTGCCAATTTCCCTGTACTGTTGGTTGTTCCCACATATCAGTATTCATTGCTGGGGCCAATAAAATGGGGCAAGTAGAAGCCAAAATGGTATTAGTCAGCAAATTATCTGCAAAACCATAGACTAATTTGGCCAAAGTATTTGCTGTCAGAGGAGCAATAACTATTAATTCGGCCCATTCTCCTAGCTGAATATGCAACGGGCGTCCGTGAGAGGGTTGCCAAAAATCTTCGTCTGTATAAGCTGGATAACGACAGAGAGTAGATAAACTCAGAGGTGTAATAAATTGTTGAGCAGCATCCGTCAAAATTGCTCTAACTTCAACTCCAGACTTTACTAAAGTAGAAACTACTTCACAAACTTTATAAGCTGCAATACCACCACAAATACCAATTAAAACTTTTCTACCCATATAGCACAATTTCTACAGTTCAATGGTACTATTTACCATGCTCCATTATCTCTCTTTTTAAGAAAGACTTTATTTTAGGTTTTAGGTTTTTTTTAGGTTTTAGGTTTTAGGTTTTAGGTTTTAGGTTTTTTTTAGGTTTTAGGTTTTAGGTTTTAGGTTTTAGGTTATTTTAGGTTTGATGAACTACATCGCCATAATCAAAACCTTGTAGGGACGTTGCATGCAACGTCCCTACTGTGGTCAACCGACATGAAAACTGCTGTCAAGGTCAGGACTTAGGCAAAAAACCCGGTTTCTACACCCAGGGTTCCCTATTTGACACATTCTCTTAAGCTCCCAAGGGATTAATCTGTCCACAAGCGTTTTGATACTTGGTATCCCCTACCACGTCTAAACCTTTGTTCAGAATGTTTATACCAGCATTATGTTCACGAAATAGTACCTTCCACACATTCCCAAATATTGGTTGAGGAGTGTTAGCTCAAAAATATCCAAGATAAAAATATCCCGTTTATTCTCTTCCTATAGCAGTTGACAGGGCAGTTAGGACATTATTGCACCTCTTAAATGTAGTCACAATAAGAATTTAACCTCATGCCTTCGTACTTGCGCACCTTCTGCTATAAACTAACACTCCCAAATAAAAAAAATATTAAATTATTAACGGCGAATTCCCAATATCCTGGCTAAGCCTCATCACAAGGCTCTAAATCTAATAAATGGACATAAGGTTCAATTAGCTCTGGACGTTGAAAGGCGATCGCTCGTAGCAGGTGCCAATCATTTAACCCCTCAAAAGGATTTTTATAGTCATCTTCCTCCAGACGAAAAGCCAACTTAGCTACATCATCTGTGGTAATATCAGTAACTTCCTGTAAGGAACGGGTTATAGTTTGCATCAAAACCAACCTGCTTCATAAAACTGGTATAAAACGTCACAATTAGTGGCATTTCATGTTTACTTCCTGTTTCTACAGTCACTGTCAGCAGCAGGACCTCCACAGGCATCAACGGTCAAGCTGAATGTATTTTTCAAATTGATTGAGTAATTTAAGTCTCGGTCAACTCGGGTCTCGATTATAATACAAGATGAGTCGCTATGAGAGTCTTTAGTTTTAATTTATTTTTATTTGGCTAGATAGGCATAAGTTTTATGAAAATTGAGCACAGTTAATTCAAAAGAACCATACTGTTATTCTTTCATTAGATCAATACTCTGTTTAATATAATAGCCATTTTATACTTTTGCTATAACATCTATAACAAAAGTTTGCATTAACTTCAAAATTTCCGGTCGAATTTCATGTCCCATATCAAATTCTTCATACTGTATGTTTGCCCCTAATTTTTTGAAAGTATCACGCGATCGCCTCCCTTGTTGAATAGGTACAACTGGGTCTTCTGTACCATGTACCATCAAAATAGGTGGTAATTTTTCTACAGATGGTTGAAGTGGAGAATGTAAATAGCCACTTAAAATAATTAACCCTGCTAATGGCAATGTGACCCCCACATCCATAGCCATTGCTCCACCCTGAGAGAAACCACATAGAATAGTTTTAGATAAAGGTATCCCTGTTTTACTTTCCAGAGAAACTAGGAAATCAATCAACATTTGGCGACTTTCCACTAAACCCCGGAATTCTTGGTTGGATAAGTCGTACCACATTTTTCCTCCAGGTACTTCCGGATGAGGTAGTGGGGCGTCTGGGAACTCAAACCCATAGTTAGGGAGATTCAACTCTGCTACAAAGGGTGTTAAATCATTACAGTTAGCTCCCAAACCATGTAAGGCAACAAATAAAAAATTGGGTTCTAATTTAGATGGAACGGAAATTGAATTTAATTGTGTCATTGTTAGGTTTTAGGTTTTAGGTGTTAGGTGTTAGGTGTTAGGTGTTAGGTTTTAGGTTTTAGGTTTTAGGTGTCAGGTGTCAGGTGTCAGGTGTTAGGTGTTAGGTGTTAGGTGTTAGGTGTTAGGTGTCGGGTGTTAGGTGTCGGGTGTTAGGTGTCAGGTGTTAGGTGTCAGGTGTCAGGTGTTAGGTGTCAGGTGTTAGGTTGAAAAATTAACAAATTGATAACATCTTACTACCAAATCTATTGATTGTGGCCACATCGTTAAATCTCGATGACTTTTGATTTCAATCATTTTCTCAGGACTTACGTAAAGGTACTACTTGTAGTGTAAATATCTGAATTTATCGTCAAAAATGCACTATATATGGTGGCACTGCGTAAGTCCCGATAATCTATAAAGAATTAGTCACAAGTTTAGAATCGAGAGAATTTGATTTAGAGAAACTCAAAGTGACACAAAGAATTCCAGTAAACAACAAAGCATTAGTGAACGCTGGAATTGGAAAACCGGGAGATGTAGTAACTTACTATTACACAGGTAGTATAAGCAAAAGAGGTGCTCTGAAAAATATCCCGACACAAAATAAACCTTACTTCCCTGAATATTACATCTCAGAAATCCACAAACTGAAAGAGGAAGTTGATACAATTGTACAGAAAGAACCAGTAGTTTAAGTATCAATAAACTAAAAATAGAGAAATTATTTTTTCTCTATTTAATGTTGAATTACCGACTTCAACTTAAGCAGTTCTCATATCCATAGACAAAAGTCGGGGCATTGATATAACATCCCTACAAGTTTTTGGTTATGGTAATGTAGTTAATCAATGTTTTTAACATTATTGAAATCTGATTTAAGTTTCCAAAAATCTTCAGAGTTTCCTTCTAAAAGTATTTCTCTTTATCCCAATACACATTTTTAACTATATTTCTAATACCATTTCTCCATGAAGTTGCGCTGAATAAAAGATAATAACTATCAGTAAAATTCAAGTCTGGGTCAGAATGTTAAGAATTATTGAGTGCATTGTTACAGAGAAATGGTATAAGTATTGACTCATTTAACTATGCTACTTTTTCAATCGGTATTGTTGATTTTTCCTTTATAGGATTTGCCTCTGAAACAGTCTCCACAAATCCCTGTAAAAATTTTACACTTGGTCTATTACGAGAAGCAACTGTTATAGAGTCTCCAGTGAGAGGATTCGCGTATTCCCTACCTTTATAAATTTTGTGGAAGAACCGACAGAAACCACTAATTAAAACTTGTTCACCAGAAATAATGGCAGTTTTTATTTGCTTAATAAACTCATTGATAACTCGTTCAGTTTCACCTTTTGTTAGATTTAGTTCACCTTCTTTTTGTAGTGTTTCATAAACACTAGAAATTAATTTAGTCTTATTGTATTTTTCCATTTTTAGCAAAAATTTAAGATTTTATTTCTAAACTTATCATACTTTTTTATTTACGCACTGGCACTACATGAGCGTAAGGACAAATGCCATTGGCCCCTACATATGGTGTTTTAAAGGTTGATTTGCGTAAGTCCTGTTAATATTAAAATCTGACGTCTGACTTTTCTCATGCGACTTCTGACTTTAGTGCCGACTCTTGACTTTATGAATTCCACTTTTGACTTCTTTCTCCTTCCCTGCGCCTCTTGGGTGCCAGGTATCAGATCGCCGAAACAAAGAAAAATCGTATTGATTAAATAACTACCTCAAAAAAAATCTGCTTTTCCTATTTCCCAGCATATTTTATGTGGGTTTTGCTGATATCAACCCACAACCCAGCTAATAATAACAGGACTTATCCAGACAAACTTATCAACCCTGTTTTTCGTAGATATTTATGTGTTAAAAACTTCACGGGCTAACTTGTAACTTTAATGGTAGATATAGTAATAATTTGATTCAATAAATTGAATAATAACTCAACTTAAAAAGAATGGGATTTTGGGGTTGAGAGGTAGCGATCGCCAATTCACTCTTATCCACCATCTGAGTTGATTATTTATTCACAGGACTTACACAGTGTCGCCATATATAGTGCATTTTTGAGAATAAATTCAGACGCATCAACAACAAACTAAACTCCTTTGAACCATATTATAGCATCTTTGCCTAAGCCCTGTTAATATTAAGATAAAGCATTATCAAACAAATGGCTAACAAACGCAGATCACTTCCACCCTCTCTAACAATTAAATTAGGAAAATGGGTTTGGACAACCCTCTGGCAAACAATGATGTCAAAACTTGCTCCTAGAAACAATTCAGGAGAATACATTCGCCCAGCCAGCCTATTTAGAGAAACAGTAGGAATACAACCAGAAAATAAATATCAGCCAGCTACCAAACGCTACCGCCTATTTGTGGGACTAGGTTGCCCTTGGGCACACCGAACTCTCCTTGTCAGAGCGCTGAAAGGTTTAGAAAATGCCATATCAGTAACTATTGCCTCTCCAGCAGGAGATAAAGGTATTTGGGTATTTGAAGACGAACAAGAAGGATGCAATACTTTACCAGAATTATATAACCTAGCACAGCCTGGTTACAACGGCCGTGCCACTGTACCCGTATTGTGGGATGAGGAAACAAAAACCATTGTTAATAATGAAAGTGCAGATATTATTATTATACTCAATACTGAATTTAATCACTTTGCCAAAAATCCTAATCTTGACCTTTATCCAGAACAACTAAAAGCCAAAATAGACCAGTGGAATGAAAAGATTTATCACACAGTAAATAATGGAGTTTATCGTTGTGGGTTTGCCCAAACTCAGGAAGCTTATGAAAAAGCTTGTCAGGAACTATTTACTACCTTAGATGAAATTGACAATACACTTTCTACAAGTCCATATCTTTGTGGTGAGTCAGTAACATTAGCAGATGTACGTTTATTTACTACTTTATTCCGCTTTGATATTGTTTACTATGGGTTATTTAAGTGTAACTTACGGAGAATTAGAGATTATAAATATTTGAGTGTTTATTTACAAGATTTATATCAACTTCCAGGAATAGCAGATACTTGCAATTTAGAGGCAGTGAAAAAAGATTATTATGGTAATCTTTTTCCTCTTAACCCAGGGGGTATAATTCCTTTAGGTCCAGATATAAATACCTAGGGTTTACTGAAAAAACAAAGGGTGAAGAAAGTTGGCTGCGGGAAAAATTAGGAGAACAAATATGGTTTGCTAATTCATAGGAACCTTTTGAGCTTTAACTACTGAAAAACTTACACTTTTTTTCACTCCAAAAAAGTACTTACCTTGATTTTTTAAATGCTTTGAGACTTCATTAGCAAGTCCTAAGTTTGAGGTACAAATATTAGACATTTCCAGAAAAGAGGTAATAGGCAATAGGCAATAGGTAAGCATTCAGCACCTTAGCAATAGTCAGCTCAAGTGCTTTTCTTAAGTCATGCTGCGCAAAAATATCCATGAAAGTAATAAAATATAGTTATTTTAATTTAGATTGATACAAATATTTCTTACTATAACTAAGTTTCAGCAGAAAAAGTTTTCCATTCTTATTTTAAATAACTATACTTACGTAAAGATGATCATCTTTTCGGTGTCGGACTTTTAATTCTGCTTATTCCTCCTTCTAGCTGACAGCCCAATGCTTAGAATTTTGTTTTTAATTTTTCGAGAGGTTTATTAATGATAAACTCTTTATAGGCCAGGTATATTGCCTACCACAATTGTAGTTAATTATGTCAAAAACGGTGTAAATGAAACGACTAATTTCTCTAATTATCAGCTTACTTATTCTGATAGTAATCTACCGAAAAATTGATTTTACTGGACTCATAAAAGTATTTCAAAATTCTCATCATATATGGATGATAATCAGCGTCAGCATGATAATTCCATTAACAATATTAACTGCTTGGCGATTACAACAGTTAATGCCAAAAAAAGGCAAAAAATCATCATCTTATTTAAATTTTGGGGAAGCAAATCAATTAATATTAGGCGCTAGTGTATTGAATATGATTTTGCCCTCAAAAATGGGAGATATTGTCAAAGCTTATTTTATGAAACAAAGGGGGAATTTAAAGGGAACTTTATCTTTATCTATAGTCATATTTGAAAAAGCCTGTGATTTAGTTTCTTTACTAATTTGGTGCGTTTTTGGATTAATTGTTTATCCAGAAAAAGACCTATTATTTTGGATAATGACCACTGGAGTTACATCAGGTTTAATCATTTGTCTATTGTTATTATCATCTCGAAAATTTGCCAGAATATTTTTTCACATTGCCCGAAAATTTACCCCTAAAAAAATTAGTTCAAAAATTGATGACTTAGAAAATTCTTGGATAGAAATGCACAAATATTTTTGGCATGACAAACAACAGTTAACAAAAATTGCTGTTACCTCTATATTTATCTGGTTTGGGCATTTATCACAAATCTGGTTTTTTACTTTAGCATTAAATGCTTCAGCACCATTTATTCAAAGTTTAGCATTATCTTCTCTAGCAATTTTAGCAGGATTATTACCTTTAACTTTTGCTGGAGTTGGTACTCGAGACGCCGCTTTTATTATGTTTTATCAACCTTACTTTTCTCAAGAAGTTGGAGCAGCTTTAGGATTACTTTGTACATCCCGTTATGTCTTACCAGCCATTGCAGGTTTACCATTTTTTGGCAAATATCTAATTGAAATGAACAAGATGAAAAATCTCCGCAAATCTCAATAATACCAAATTATACTAAATATCAAAAATCTCCCTATATCTTCTTGACAATAGAGAATATAGTTATAATTAAAGTTAGTAGTAGGGCTTTAGCCCTATTCATATTAGTACCATTTCTCGAAAATTTTTCTACATTTGCTAATTACTTAATAATTGAATATTCACCTAGAATCTACCATTATTTTTGGTAAGTAGTTAAACCCTTAAGCATTTAAAAAAACTATTGTAAATTTTACCAAAATAGCAAAATCCTTACTGTACAAAATTGTTGCTTTAATTGGTTGTTATTAGAATAGGCAATATAAATATAGCAATCCTATTTTATTTTTGACAAAAATCTTACTGCTTTTTAGGCAACAAGCAACAGGTAAGAATTTCAACTTTCTTATCTACTTTTTGATTTGCCGCAACCTATTTAGGATTGCTACAGTTATAGTTATTTTAATTTAGATTGAGATAAGTATTTATTGCTATAACTAAGTTTCAGGATAAAAAGTTTTCCATTCTTATTTTAAATAACTATAACAACCTATAGCAATCCTCTGGGTGATTGTGGCAAAATTCTATACTGAAAAAGTTGGGAAAAATCAAATATTTGACCATAGCGTAAAAAGCTTAAATAGCCACTTAACTACTTGAAAATAACTCCAAAGATAATAAAACTTTCTGATAATTTTTTTGCCTAGCAAACAAATATATTCAACAGGGTTTTTTTCAGGGGCATTTGGAGCAAATGGTAGTACAATTTATCAACCATTTTTCTTCAGGTTTTTCTTAATTAATTAACATCAAATATTCTCGAAATTCTTGAGAGTCATGATAAGTTGCACCCTCCTCAAATATTGCCAATTTTTTTCCTAGCCTTTGCTCTTGTAAATATTTAACAAATTCCATAGTATTTTCAGTATTTCCACTTCTTTAATTCCTGAACAATAAATTCCTTAGTTTTATAGTCTAAAGCTCCATAATAAGTTTGTCTTTCCCAATCATTTTTAATCAAAATTTCTCTTCTTTTATCCGTTCTTACCCAAGTATAGCCTAAAAGATATAGTTATTTAATTTAAATTGAGATAAGTATTTATTGCTATAACTAAGTTTGAGCAGAAAAAGTTTTCCATTCTTATTTGAAATGACTATAACCACATAACATATAACATTCATAAATCATAAAAAGTGTCAGGTTTTAAGCTTCTATTTCTGGTTGCAATTTAGTCAAAAAATCCTCTATTTATTTCTTTTTTTTTACTTTCACTAATTCATTATTT
>JAKQYE010000092.1:17069-22189 GCA_023356605.1 Trichodesmium sp. MAG_R02
CAAAATTCCATACTGAAAAAGTTGGGAAAAATCAAATATTTGACCATAGCGCAAAAAACTTAAATAGCCACTTAACTACACTGAAAAAGTTTGGGAAAATCAAATATTTGACCATAGCGCAAAAAACTTAAATAGCCACTTAAATACTTGAAAATAACTGCAAAGATAATAAAACTTTCTGATGAAATTTTTGCCTAGCAACCAAATATCTTCAACAGGGTTTTGTTCAGGGGTATTTGGAGCAAATAAGCGTACAATTTATCAACCATTCTTCTTCTGGTAAGTCTTGATTAATTAACATCAAATATTCTCGAAATTCTTGAGAGTCATGATAAGTTGCACCCTCCTCAAATATTTCCTATCTTTTTCCTGGCTTTTGCTTTTGTAAATATTTAACAAATTCCATAGTATTTTCAGTATTTCCACTTCTTTAATTCCTGAACAATAAATTCCTTAGTTTTATAGTCTAAAGCTCCATAATAAGTTTGTCTTTCCCAATCATTTTTAATCAAAATTTCTCTTCTTTTATCCGTTCTTACCCAAGTATAGCCTAAAAGATATAGTCATTTTAATTTAGATTGAGATAAGTATTTATTGCTATAACTAAGTTTCAGCAGAAAAAGTTTTCCATTCTTATTTGAAATGACTATAACTACATAAAATATAACATTCATAAATCATAAAAACTGTTAGGTTTTAAGCTTCTATTTCTAGTTGCAATTTAGTCAAAAATTCCCCTATTTATTTATTTTTTTGACTTTCACTAATTCATTATTTTTAGCTGATTTTTTTTTGAAGTTATCTGCCTACTTATCCCGGTTCTTTCAGCAAATTATAATAACTTTGTAAGACATCAAAAACTAGATTATATTGCCTCTTGAAAGATTTTTGTAATCTGATAATCTCAGATAATCTTGTGCCCTCAACCACTCAATTATTTGCTCTTTTTCCAGTACCTTTAAATAACCTTATCTTCCAATATAATTGAAGCCTTAAATTTTCAACGCCACGAAACAGTGCTTGGTTTTTCTATTCCCTAATAAAACTGCTGAGTTACATTTAAGAATTATTTGACTTCATGGTAAGATTTTCCCGACAAAATCATTTTGAACCCCTAGGCTATTTTGATTTATTGGGATTCTTTTATTTGATTAATAAAATTTTCTAGTTCATCCATAATGTTCATTTTTTTCTTTTGGCTGGATATGCTATCCTTACTATTATATCTGTCGCGATATATTTAGGATTGCTATATAAAGATATGGGTATATAAATCCGCTGAATTGTCATAAGATAGACAAGGAAAATTATTACTCGTTTACCACTACTAATTAGTGTTAGGGCTCAAGCCCTACTATAAACATTTATCACTTATTATTCCGACATCATATAATATATCTTAGCTTAATAGCTAGAATCCTTAAAAACATTATTGCTGAACCTTTTTGATGGGAGGCTAATTTTGATATTTTATCTAAGAGAATTTTTATTATTTTTTACTGGAGTTGAGAATGGAAATCATTAGAGATAAAAAAATTAAAAAATTAGGTTTACCAGATTTAAAATTTTTATTTAGCAGACCCATACTACCTTACTTAATTATTGCTTTTGGGGTAGCTATGAGGTTGATTCAATATTTATCCAACCGTTCTCTCTGGGCAGATGAAGCAGTTTTAGCCTTAAATATTGTCAATCGTTCTTATTTAGAATTAATGCAACCTTTGGATTATGACCAAGGTGCACCCATAGGTTTTTTAATAGTAGAAAAATTAGCAGTTCAGATATTAGGTAATAATGAGTACGCCCTGCGATTGTTTCCTTTTATATGTGGCGTCGGGTCATTGTTTTTATTCTATGAATTAGGCAAAAAATGGATGGCTAAATCTGCTATTATCATTGGCTTAGTTTTATTGGCAAGCCTACAATATTTAGTGTATTATTCAGCAGAAGTAAAACAATATTCCAGCGATGTAGCGATCGCTCTCCTTTTATATGCATTATTACTACCTTTGCTACAACAAAAATTGAACCAGAGTCAGATCATTAAATATTCCCTAGTAGGAGCAACTGCTATTTGGTTTTCTCATCCTTCTATCTTTATTTTGGCAAGTTTTGGCAGTAGTGCTCTACTAATTAACTTTTCGCAGAAAAAACTCAGTAAAATCAAACAGTTATTACTCATTTATTCAGCTTGGGTTTTAAGTTTTGCCATCTTTTATCTCCTATCCTTGAGAAATTTAACTAGCAATGAAACTTTAACAACTTCTTGGGAGGATGGTTTTCCTAGCTCCCCATTTGACATTATTTGGATGCTAGACGCTTTCGGTAAATTTTTCTATAAACCTTTAGGCTTTAGCAAATGGGTTGATGGATTAGCTATTGTCGCTTTTTTACTAGGTTGTATTTCCTGTTGGTTGAGCAGAAAAAAAATTTTGCTACTCTTACTTTCTCCATTATTTACGACTTTTTTAGCATCCTTTTTAAAACAATACCCATTTCGGAGTCGTTTAGTTTTATTTCTCACACCATTTGTAATTTTTCTCATAGCAGAAGGTGGAAGTTATATTTTGAAAAAATCGAAATTGAGACCAATCAAAATTATCACCATTCTCTTGATTCTCTTATTACTCAGACAACCTTTAGTAAAAGCTATTAAATTAATAGAAAAGCCTCTAAACTTATCAGAAATTAAGCCAGTCCTGAGTTATATCAAAAAACATCAACAACCAGGAGATATCTTATATGTTTATCAACGAGGAATATATCAGTTTCAGTATTATGCAGAAAAATATGGTTATCAAGAAAGTAACTATATTATTGGTGTGGATGATTTAGATAAATATGACGGTCAAGAATTATCAATTACTGAAATGACAAGATATGAAAAAGACTTAGACAAACTGCGGGGGAATAAAAGAGTATGGTTATTATTTTCTCATACTCATATCCCAGCAGAAAGAAGATTTTTAAACTATTATCTCAATGAAATTGGTCTCAGAATAGATACCTTTGAAAAGCCTGGATCTTATGTATATTTGTACGACATGAGTTACTGAAATTAGAAACAGGGCCTTGGTGACTCTTCCCCATCAAAATTTATATCCTACTTTTAAAGGGATAATTGAATAATTCATCCGTATATCCGCGTCAAAATCTCTATGGCGCCTTTAGTTTTTATCAAGAGTAGGAATGAGCAAGAAAAATAATGTATATTCAAAATCTTAAACAAATTTTAATCCCATCAAATTCCCCAAAACAAAATCAGAAAATATTCTGGCTAATTCTCAGTTTAACCTTCGTAGCAATCTATAGCTTACTAGTAATTAAACAAGCTTTTAGTGGAGAATATATAGTACAAGATGATGCCAGACAGCACGTTTTTTGGATGCGCCGTTTTTTAGACCCAGAACTATTTCCCGACGACTTAATTGCCGATTATTTTCAGTCCGTCGCACCCTGGGGTTATAAAACTTTTTATTGGCTATTTTCCCAAGTAGGAATAGATCCAATATTCCTAAATAAACTCTTACCTTTGGGGTTAAGCTTGGTAACTGCTGCCTATTGTTTTGGTCTCTGTATTGAGATATTACCAATACCTTTTGCAGGTTTTATTTCCTCAGTATTATTAAATCAAAATCTTTGGTTTCAAGATGACATAGTTTCCGGTACACCAAGAGCTTTTTTATATCCTTTATTTCTGGCAACTTTATACTATTTATTACGAAAATCATTACTTCCTTTTTTAGTAGCGATCGCTCTCCTAGGATTATTCTATCCACAATACGTTATCCTAACTGCTTTGATTTTAATTATCAGACTTTTTAACTGGGAAAAAAGTCAGTTTTGTCTGAGCAAAAATCCGCAGGATTATCTATTTAGTGGAGTAGGTTTAGGAATAAGTTTACTGGTAATCTTATTTTATGTTTTAAATTCTAGTAATTACTCACCTGTAATTACAGCATCCCAAGCAAAAGTTTTGCCAGAATTCGGCGCAGCTGGTAGAAGTGTTTTTTTCTTACAAAATTACTGGGATTTTTTCATCCTTGGTGGCCGTAGTGGTATTCTACCTAAACAACTATTTCTACCTCATATATTAATAGTTGGATTATTATTACCAATACTTTTGAAAAGGAAAGAAGGGAAAACTCATAATTTTGATGGTGGAATAAATTCCCCCAGACAACTTCCCTTGCTAAAACAAATAAGTCCTAATCTTAAATTATTATTCCAAATATTGTTAGCTGGTATCGTTTTATTCGTGATAGCTCATCTCTTATTATTCAAATTACATTTACCAAGTCGTTACACAAATCATAGTTTTCGGATAGTATTAGCCATAGAGACTGCCATTGTTTTATGTATAATTTTAGAGACAATTTTTCACTGGATAAATAAACAGCCATCCAGCCAAACAAGAAAAATTTTAGGACTAATCATAATTGGATTTTTGGGAATTTTCTTAATAGGCGATATGAGCTTATGGAAAAATTTTTCTTACCCTGATTATCAAAAAGGTCAATCCCCAGAAATTTACGAATTTTTTGCTCAGAAACCAAAAGATATTCTGATTGCTTCTCTGTCTGAAGAGGCAAATTATATCCCTACATTTTCTCAACGTTCTGTACTGTTTGCCTGGGAATATGCCATTCCTTATCATCTTAGTTATTACAGTCAAATAAAACAACGAGCTACAGAATTTATTTGGGCTCAGTATCATTCAGATATTCAGTGGATGAAGAATTTTATTAATACTTATGGAATTGATTTCTTAATCTTAGACCGAGAAGCATTTATGCCAGAATATGTACTAAAAAATCCTTGGTTGAGGCAGTGGTATTATCAAATGGGAAATCAAATTGAAATTAATCTCCAAAATGGAAATACTCCTCCCATAGTCGGCACTATAGATAAATGTTCAGTTTTAGAAACAGAAAAATTATGGGTTTTGGAAGCTAAATGTATTGAATAAGGAAGTAGATAAAGCCAAGAAGGTAAGTCAAATTTTAACTTTGAGGTCACAGAATATTTCAACTTAGAGTCAACAGTTACTTTAGGCTTCTCTCAAAAATTTTCCCCTCTATTCGGTAGCTAAATTTTTTAAGCTAAAGCTAAGGAGGTAA
>JAKQYE010000093.1 GCA_023356605.1 Trichodesmium sp. MAG_R02
TTTAGGGATAAAAGTTCTGCTTGAATTTGTTGGAACCAGATATTTAGTACAGCTAATCTTGAGTTTAAAAGTCAAAGTTATAAAATTTCAGCTTGTAAAATAGTCAGTTTTTCCTGAGATTTTCTGTAGTTATAAATTTGAGGAAATTCTAGTAGTTGGTATCAGGGATGGCTTACCTTGCTTTAGGGATAGATGACATTCGTCAATAATAAACACTGCTGAGTTTCCAGCCTCTATTTCCGGTTGCCATTTTTCCAACTTATCCTTTCTGACTTTTTTGGCTTTCACTAATTCATCATTTTAGCAGGATTATTTTTTAAGTTTTTGTGCAACTTATTTCAGCCTCTTTGAGTAAACTA
The DNA here is from genome assembly GCA_023356605.1 of Trichodesmium sp. MAG_R02. Classification (GTDB taxonomy): domain Bacteria; phylum Cyanobacteriota; class Cyanobacteriia; order Cyanobacteriales; family Microcoleaceae; genus Trichodesmium. The sequence goes on from JAKQYE010000093.1 coordinate 360, forward strand.
TAATAACTTTTATTGTACTCAAAAACTACATCATATTGCTTCTATAAATAGTTTTGCAAGTCTGACAATCTTAGATAATATTGTTTTCTAAAACACTCAATTATTTTGTGTTTTTCTTCTAGCTTTAAGTAACTTTAACTTCCTTTATATTGAAGCCTTAAACTTTACTACGCCCTGAAAAAGTACTCCGATTTTCCTTTCGCTGATAAAACTGTGATAAACCTTTAATAATTCTTTGATTTGATGATAAAATTTTCCCGACAAAATCATTTGTACTGCCCTGGCTTTTTTCGTTTTTTTAGATTATTTTGTATTATCGAAAAAATCATCTAGTTCATCTAGAATATTTATTCTTTGTCTTTTTCGTGAAGATGTTATTATTACTATAACAGTCCTAAATAGGTTGTGACAAATCAAAAAGTAAATAAAAATTTTAAAACTCTTACCTATTCTCTGTTCCCTGTGCCCTGTTCCCTAAAAACCAGTAGGATTTTTGCCATGAACACTCATAGGATTGCTATATTATATCTATTCTCAACTATACTCGGAGTGCTATATGTATTAACAGCTATATTAATTAATAACTTACATATCATTTTTATTTGATGAAGCAAATTCAAAATTCTATACCTGATTTAATTGAAGCAAGCTATATATTGTGATAAAATTTAGGAAACTTTATCAGAAAATAATTTAGTTAATTTTTCTATAACCGAACATTGAGGGAGGGATACCACTATATCAAGAAATAAAAAGGCTTATTTATATTTTGTTACATTGAATATGTGAATTTCAAAAAGGTAAGAATTAGTTTTCACTAAAAATTAACTTAAGAGGAGAAATTTATGAATGGATCTTTTCGTGTTGGCAACCTATTTGGCATACCATTTTATATTAACTCATCCTGGTTTCTAATCTTAGGTCTTCTGACTTTAAATTATGGTAACAACCTAGCAACTCAGTTTACCCAAGAATTGGGTTATATTCTACCTTGGATATTAGGATTAATAACAGCATTATTGTTATTTTCCTCTGTCTTAGCTCATGAGTTAGGACATAGTTTTGTTGCTCTATATCAAGGAATAGAAGTAAAATCAATTACCCTATTTATCTTCGGAGGTTTAGCTAGTTTAGACAGAGAATCTAAAACTCCTGCAGAATCATTTTGGGTAGCAATTGCTGGTCCTTTAGTTAGTATAGTATTATTTGGTTTGTTTACATCAATTAATATATTTATATTCATTACAGGACCAGTAAAATCAATTGTTCAACTTTTAGCCTATATCAACTTAGCCCTAGCATTATTTAATCTAATTCCTGGCTTACCACTTGATGGTGGTAATATCCTTAAATCTATTGTTTGGAAAATTACTAACAGCCCTTACAAAGGAATTATTTTTGCTAGTAGAGTAGGTCAAGCATTTGGTTGGTTAGCAATAATTTCTGGTTTAATTCCCACATTTTTATTTAGTAATTTTCCTAATTTTTGGAATATTCTCATTGGTTGGTTTCTGCTACAAAATGCTGGTCGTTCTGCCCAATATGGAGAAATTCAAGGTGCACTTGCAGATTTAACTGCAGTAGATGCTATTGTCCCTCATAATCCAATTGTCTCAGAAAATCTGTCTTTACGAGAATTTGTGAATGAATATGTTATTGGGAAAGAAAGTAGAAAGCAGTTTTTAGTTATAGATGAAGTTGGGCAGTTAGTAGGTTTAATTAACGTTGATGATTTGAAAATAGTTAATACTTCAAAATGGCCTTTAGTTAATGTAAAAGAATTAACAAAATCTGTAGCAAGAATGGAGCACGTCACGGCTAAAACTCCTTTATTAGAGGTAGTTTCTTTGTTAGAGCAAAAGCAAATTAATGAACTGACTGTTATTGGTGAGAATGGTATCTTAATTGGGTTGATTGAAAAAGCTTCAATTAGGCATTTACTAGCAAGAAAGGGGCAAGCTAAAACTACTTAAACTGATTATTTCAATTCTTCTAATAATGAACAACAATGATAGTGAGTCCTATATTTTCTAAATCAATAATATTAGTTTTTGTCAAGTAAGGCTAGATTTTGGATAATCTCGAAAGTATTAGCTGATTAATCAGTATTGTTGGATGTGGTTCGGACTTAATAAATAAGAATAATTATTATTATAAGATATCAATACAAAAGTACACCTAATGGGATATGTTGATGATGAGGTGCATAAATTTTTAAAGATAAAAATTATTATTTAGTAGACTTCTCCGATAACTAATCTCAAACTTTTGAACTACATGGGTAGAAAGCCTCGTACCTTTTTGAGGTAAAAGCCTTTTTCCGTCTATATTTGAGCCTTTTTTATGCCTCACTGGCGGGTTTTGTCCCACTAATACCAATTTTATAAACTTAAGCTACACTGCTTCTCTCATAGAATTAAGATTATATTCATAGAATTAAGATTATATAATTTCATTTTTGAAGTACGATGTACAGCCAGACTTAAGGAAATTTGTATAACATATCAAGTAAGGCCCTATAAAAGTCCTTGTTACTTCATCTATCTCGAAAGTACTAAAAGTACTATCTGATTAATAAGTAGTCTTGGAAGCAGATATGTACTTAATAGATAAAAATTTTTCTGGTGGTGGTGCATTGTAATGGTCGTGCAAAGTCCTGCAATGTTTGTTACAAGGTATGGCAGTGGGAGCATCAAGCTCGCGTGCGGTGGTATTCTTTATTTTCTGTCAGGACTTACGCACCAACCACCATCTCTTGGTGCGTGTTCCCTTGCGTCTGACGCCGACGCTGGGTAGTACCGCTACTTAGTAGGGGCGAATAGCCAGAAAGCCCCTACAAGTGGTGTATAATTTCATTTTTTGCGTAAGTCCTGTCTCTATGCCATTAGATTATGTCCGGATAATTAGTAATAAAAAAGTTTTTGTTTGTAGTAGGGCAAGAGCTTTATCTGCACTTAAGGTTAGGCCATGCTACAAATTTTAATTACAACTATTCAAGCGGACATAATATCACTATGCCGGACTACCATTTTTCTTATTTGGAACGGTTATCTAAAAATAGACCTAATACTCCCTTCCCGGCGCCAGATTATAATCAGTAAATTGTTGCAGCATATAGCTTATAGCCAGATTTGGCTAAGTAATCTTCTAGGGGGAAGGGAGTAAGAATTTTATCATTAGTTTCCGGATATTTCTCACATATATAAGTAAGCAGCTATAAAAGTCCTTGTTACTTCACCCATCTCAAAAGTACCAGCTATAATAAGTAGTAGAGGAGGTAAATCTGTACTTAGTGGATGAGAAAAATTCTTATTTAGGAAATTTATATAAAAGTACATCTAATAATATCAGGACTTACGCAGTACTGCTATATATGGTGCGAAGTTTGAAAACTTTAGCTCACATAAAGAAATTATTAGCCAAGTTTTATGTAGCGATATGTTATATAGTTAGATAGGTAGGAAAGAAAGCATATATCGAAAAGCAAAATTGTTCAAAAAACTTTTCTTTTCTGCCTTCTACCTTAACCGTTAGGATGTTCTTAACACGGACTAATTTACATTTCTAATTCCTGGCATTAATTTTCCCATACTAATAAAAGCTTCGTGGCAATAATTTTCTTAATTTATTACACTAACTAAATACAAAAGTGATTTTATACTCTATAATTCAAAATTTCACTTTATACATATGAAATAATTCTCCTGGTTGTCGTTTTACGATTTTTGCACCCCTAGCTTTAATCATTTTCTCCCATTTTTCTAGTGGCTCCAAAAATACTTCTGCCCCTAAATAAGTTTCTAAAATTGCCCAATTTTCTGCCAGTGGTTGTTCTGAATTAATCACATCAAAAACAAAGTGACATTCTGATTTAAGAACTCGTTGGACTTCTTGTAAGACAACTTCCCAATAATCCAGAGGATAATAACAACTAAACCCTGTAGCGATCGCCAAGTCAAAATCATTTGCTTGATATATTAACTTATGAGCCGGTCCCAGTTCTACTTTCTTAAATAGTTTATAATTTAGTAGAGAACCTCGTTGATTCAGATTATCCCTAGCAATGGCGCTAATTTCTTGACCATAAAAAAAGGCCTGCCAATCTCGCCAAGGATAAATCAAAAAACTTACTCCACAGCCAATATCTAAGCATTTTTGATTTTTTTTAGGTTTAGCTATTTCCCAAAAAGGAGAAACTATTTTTGTTGTGAGATTACCAGAGATATAATCATGAAATATTGGCATGGCCTCTACTTCTGGGGGTAACTCAAAAGATTCTCCACGGTAGTGTTGATCAAAGCGAGCTTGTACTGCCATGATTTGAGTATGCCAATTATCTAAATTTTCTTCAGCAAACCAGAGATATTGCTCGTGATTTGTAGACAAGGTAGACTTTTTTTGAGACATTTTTCCCTCTATCTTTTATTACCCTTAAGAGCTTTTGTAAAGTTCTTACGATAAGATTTGTTACCTATTAACAAAACAGGCCATAATATAGATAAAACCAAACGATTCTGAAAGTTCTTAGAAAAGTTTGTTTGTTCAAATCCATTCCAGAACTTCCAGGCTCCACCTCCATATACAACAAGCAATAATAAGCTAATTAAGGTACTCATAGCACAAAAACTTTTACAAAGTTACTTATTTTGGACATAGCTCAATCAAATTATTGAGTTTAATCTTAAACTTTTGCTTAGTTTGAATATTTCTAGGACTATCATAATCATATTATAACCAAGACACTTATGATTGCTGAATTAAAAATTAGATGATATTCAAGCAAGACTCCGTACTCTCTTGTTACCCAATAGGAAAGGTCAAAAAAGCCATGAAAAAATAAATATTTTTTTCTATTACAAGATGCCTAAAGTACATTGACTTTGGTATGGTTTTTATATATTTCTAGAATCCCACCACAAAGGGCTAGCTATAGTGTACATTATATATTATGTAATAATTTAATTAACAAGCCGATCTGATAAAATCAGGTTGGATTTCAATTCTAGGATCAAAAGTTTTTTAAGTTTAAGCCCCAAAGTTCCTACAGCATTAAAACCTAGGATAAAACTTGTTCTTCCTAGAAAATTCCAAGTTTATTCAGTTGAGACTGCTAATACAGGTTACAAATCTGATTACTTCTATGTTTAGCTCGTCATTGTAGAGCAGTTCACTAACTAAGTATTGTAAAATTTTATTAATTTTATAGAAAAACATAAAAAAATAATAAAAAATATCTGAGACTGGGATTAGTTAAATTTCCATAAATAGGTTTATGAATGAAATTATCTGATGCAATGCAGAATATTATCGGAGTTTGTGACAAGACAGCTTGGAATATGTGGAAACCAAGAGAGTTAGATGCTTATCAACTACCCAGTGGAACAATTCTTGTTAAGAATAATATCAACTCCTCTCAATTGTTTATTTGTTAAAGTAGCCATTTATTATAGAGTTTCGATTTGCAACAAACTTGCCTAATCTTGAATCTCAAGCTGAAAGACTACTTAATTATTGCTATGCACAAAGGTTCTTCTGTTGCCAGGGTTGTTAAAGAGGTAGGTAGTGGAGTAAATGACAATAGACGCTTAGTTGTCAAGTTATTACAGGAAAATGATTATAACTTGATAGTTTGTGAACATAAAGATAGATTAAGTAGAGTGGGGTTTAATTATTTGAAAGTTCTCTTAACTCTAAACTTATAGAGATATTGAAGTAGTTAATTTAGCATCAGAAGAAACTAATGATTTAATGGAGAATTTTGTCTCCATGTAGCACATCTTTGTGGGCTCGGCTTCATGGAATCAGAATCAGAACAAGGAAAACAGAACAGATAGTTAAATGTTTAAAATCGGAATAATGCAGTTAGTAGAACGTACTACCATTTAAAAAAAAATCCCAATTATAAATCACTTGATGCTCTAGCTTTCTTGTCTAAAAATCTCTTAAACATTGCGAACTAAACAGTTAGACAAGAGTTTATTAATAAAGGAAATTATCTAAATTATAACAAGGTTCAAAAGTTATTACAGTCGGGTTCAGATTATCAAGGAATACCAGGGAAAGTTTCTCAGCAGGCTTTGATTCTTTTAGATAAAAATTGGCCAAGTTTTTTTCAAGGTATAAGAGCTTATAATGAATGCCCAAGTAAGTTTAAAAGCCGTCCTAAATGGCCATTATATAAAGATAAAAAGAAAGGGAGGAATATTTGAGTTTATACAAAACAGGGGATTAGTAAACCTCAATTAGTAAAAAATCAGAAAATATTACTATCAAAAAGTGAGCTATTTTTTGATAGTAAAATTAGTTATGATTCTCACAGAACAAGTAAGAATTGTTCCTCTGGTTAATTACTATGTTATAGAAGTGGTTTACGAATCCGTTGAAATGAAATTAAATTTGTCAGAATATGATGTAGGTTCTGTAGATAAGAGAAGTGAATAATTGGGGGACTGAACATCAAATCAAAAAGTTTTTCTACCCTTAATTATTAACAGCAGACCAGTCAAATCAATCAATAAATTCTAGAATAAGAAAAAGGGTAAAGTACAATCAGAATTAAAGGATGCTAAAAGTAGTAATCGAATCAAAAGATGATCGACAAAAATAAATTTAAATATTGATGATTATCTACATAAGAATAGCAGATATATTATTAATCGTATGATAGAGAACCAGATAGGAATTTTAGTAATAGGAAATAACCATAACTGGAAACAAGGTATAAATCTAGGGAAAAAAACAATCAAAATTTTGTTCAAATTCCTTTTTTTTTAGTTTATTGAACAACTAAAATACAAAGCCAAATTAGTAGGAATAAAAGTAATAATTAATGAATAGAGTTATACTTCAATTACTAGTTTTTTAGACTTGGACGATTTACCAGTTTATCAAAAAGGTGTCAAATATAGATTTAGTGGTAAACGAGTGAGAAGAAGACTTTATAAAGCTTCAGATGGTCTCCAAATGCTGATATCAATGGAAGTTTAAACATATTACGAAAAGCAGTCCCAAACGCTTTTAGCAATGGGATAATGGGTGTTGTAGTTCACCCCGTAATGGCGACCCTTAATTAAAACTAGGTCGAGGAATATTTTTCTATAGATTTAGTAACTATAAAGTAATTAGTTATTGATTGGCCGAAAAAAAATTGATTTAGTTGAACTCAAAAGAGATTTGACAGAAAGAGACCATTTACTTAACCTTAAACCAGAATCTTCCCATCCTTTAGGTTATGTGGCTGATATCTTAAGTAAATACCGTCTCAGATACAAAATTTATTATTACTATTAGAGAACCGGGTTCTTGGTTAATATCCGGCCTAAATTTTCACTATAAAAATAATCTTCCCAGGTGAAGATCCTATCGTGGTTGTTTCTGGACACTATGTCATCGAGAGTATGCTTATGAGGAGAGCCTGTTTGAATTATGCCCCTTTTGATACTTATATTTATGTTAGTCAATATGCAGATTCTTATCATCCCGCACTTTAACTATTAAAAAAAAGAGTTATTCTGCTCCTGGTAAAAGTAGTAATAGTAAGATTAATTCCATAGGGGAAATAGGTGTTAAATTTATTAAAGGAAAAATATGGCATCATTGCTATAAAATTATTTCTAAATTCTTGCAAAAAAAAATGTAAAATTATGAATTAGAAATGAATAAAAAAACTGGCAAAAGTTCTGATAACAATAAAAATAAATATACTTCTATAGCAATCCGCCCATAGGTTGTGGCAAATCAAAAAGTAAATAAAAAAGTTGAGACTCTTACCTATTGTCTGTTGCCTGTTGCTTGTACCCTAAAAAACAGTAAAATTTTTGCCAGGAATAAAATAGGATTGCTATATATAACCAAAAGTAATACAAATAACATAATTGTTGTAAATTTAGTCAGTTACTGACAGCACATCATGTAGCTTATGAAGTACAGTAGCATTTGCTTTTTAAACAGTTTTTTTCTACGGAATAAAGTTTTCAGGATTTTTGATTCTAGAGATAGAATCACGTTATCACATTTATATAGAAGAGGCTGTGATTAAATTAATAACAACTGTTCTTTCTCCCTTAAAGTAAAATCTATAGCGTTATACAAATAAGTGTTTGACATTATTCTCTTCCCTATTCCCTATTCCCTAAAAACCCAAATTTATTGTCTTCACTAAAATCATATTGCTATAGGTATTTTAGATGGTTTTACCTCTGCTAAATTATTATTTTTGAGACTTTATAAATTGCAAAAATGTTCTTTGGAAAAACATGGATACAAAGCAAATAACTGGTTTTAACCTGTGGTTGATTCTAGTACATAATTAAATTCAAGAAAGTTTCAATAAATCTGAATGAATTATACATAATAAAGAAAAATTTAACAAAGGAGTGAATTATGCGTGCAGTGTTAATGGCTGGAGGTTCAGGGACGCGACTCAGACCACTGACCTGCGATCTGCCTAAACCAATGGTTCCAATTTTAAATCGTCCAATAGCTGAACATATTATTAATCTCTTAAAAAAACATCAAATTAGAGAGATTATTGCCACTTTACATTATCTACCTGATGTAATGCGTGAATACTTTCAAGATGGAAGTAAATTTGGAGTTCAGATGACATATTCTGTGGAAGAAGAACAACCTCTAGGAACTGCTGGTTGTGTGAAAAATATTGCACAACTTTTAGATGGAACATTCTTAGTAATTAGTGGGGATACAATTACAGATTTTGATTTAAGTGCAGCTATAGAATTTCATCAAAAACATAAGTCTAAAGCCACTTTGATATTGACACGAGTTAATAACCCAATTGGATTTGGAGTAGTCATCACAAATGAAGAACAGAGAATTAAAAGGTTTCTAGAAAAACCTTCTACAAGTGAAGTATTTTCTGATACTGTCAACACAGGAACTTATATTTTAGAACCAGAAGTTTTAGACTATTTACCAGCCAATCAAGAATGTGATTTCTCTAAAGAATTATTTCCTTTATTGTTAGATAAAAATGAGCCGATGTATGGCTATGTGGCTGAGGGGTATTGGTGTGATGTTGGCCATTTAGACGCTTATCGAAAAGCTCAATATGATGCACTCCAACACACAGTAAGACTTAAGTTGCCTTATCAAGAACTATCACCCAATTTATGGGTAGGAGAAAATACTTATATTCACCCAACAGCTAAAATTGAGACACCAGCTTTAATTGGAGATAACTGTAGAATTGGTCCGAGAGTTCATATTGAACTAGGTAGTGTCATAGGGGATAATGTAACAATTGGCCCAGATGCTGATATCAAGCGTCCTATTGTTTGGAATGGTGCACTGGTAGGAGAAGATGCAAATTTACGAGCTTGTGTAATTTGTCGAGGTTCCAGGATAGATCGTCGTGCCCAAGTTTTGGAAGGTGCTGTAGTTGGTTCTTTATCTAGTGTGGGAGAAGAAGCTCAGATTAATCCTCACGTCAGAGTATGGCCTAGTAAAAAAGTTGAATCAGGAGCTACTCTGAATATTAACTTGATTTGGGGTACAACTGCCCAGAGAAACTTATTTGGACAACGTGGGGTGCAGGGATTAGCAAATATTGATATTACTCCTGATTTTGCAGTTAAGTTGGGAGCTGCTTATGGTTCTACTTTAAAATCAGGTTCTACAGTATCAGTTTCTCGCGACCAACGTAATGTATCTAGGATGGTTTCTCGGTCTTTAATTGCTGGTCTAATGTCGGTGGGAATTAATGTAATAAATTTACAATCTACTGCTATTCCCATTGCCAGAACAATTTTACCTACCTTGAATTTAGTCGGTGGGGTTCATGCGCGTCTTTCTCCTGATTATTCCGATCAGATATTAATTGAAATCTTTGATTCTCAAGGAATTAATATTTCTAAAGCGAAAGAAAAAAAGATAGAAGGAGTATATTTTAAAGAAGATTTACGCCGAGTGCAAATATCAGAAATTGGTAATGTGGTTGATCGCCATGAAGTATTAGATGCTTATAGTAAAGGGTTTGAAAATCTTCTCAATTCTGAGGCAATTCGCTATAGTAAATCTAAAGTAGTAATTGACTATTGTTATGGTGTTTCGGGAGCCATATTACCACAGTTATTAACCAAATTTGGTTGTGATGCGGTAGTTCTAAATGCAAGTTTAAAAGAAACTTCTTTAGGGGTAGAAGAAAGAGAAAGTTTACTAGATCAATTAGGTCGGGTTGTAGAAGCTTTGCAAGCTAATGTTGGGGTTCAAGTAACAGCAAATGGAGAACAATTAATATTAGTGGATGAAGCGGGTTCTGCCATTCGTGGTGAAAGGTTAACTGCACTGATGGTAAATCTAATGTTAACTGCTCATCCAAGGGGTACAGTGGTAGTGCCAATTAATGCTTCTGCTGCAGTAGAACAGATTGCTCATCGTCATGATGGTCGTGTAATTCGGACAAAAGCTAATCCTACAGCATTAATGGAAGCTTGCCAAATTAATTACAATGTGGTAATAGGAGGGAGTGGTGAGATGGGATTCATTTTCCCAAAATTACATCCTGGTTTTGATGCTATGTTTTGCATCGCTAAAGTCATCGAAATGCTAACTATTCAAGAGCGATCGCTAGGACAAATAACTGCAGACATTCCTCCTGTTACCCATCGCTGTTATACAGTACGTTGTCCTTGGAAAGTAAAGGGGGCATTAATGCGGTATTTAGTAGAAACTAATCCCCCAGAAAAATTAGAATTAATTGATGGGGTAAAGATTATTAATCATCAAGATGACCGTTGGGTGTTAATTTTACCTGATGCTGGAAAACCATTAGTACATATTTATGCAGATAGTAATGATCGGGACTGGGTAGATAAAACCTTAAGAGATTATCGCAATATGATACATGATTTTGTCAACCTATTTATGACTAGAAATCAGTTAGATAGTTTGTAATATAAGCATTCCGTCGTCGGCTATCAGTTATTAATTAGAGTTTGCGCAAAAAGTCTGTTAGTTAGGGCAGCTCATGGGCCATAGTAGCAGCATCTTAATTTGTCTGGTTTTTTTTCACTCTAGTCAGGGAAAATCCTAAGTGAGGGAATATTGATTTTGAATATTGATTTTGTAAATATTTGACTCTTTTCTCAAAATTTAACACCACTTAAACTCATACCCATTAGGATTTTATATTTATTCAATTAGCCCTAATTTATTGCTTTTCAAGCAGGAATTAGTATTGATAGATTTAAGGAGATTAAAAATCTTGGGAAAAAACAACTTTGACCTATAAAAATCTGATCATAGGTCGTAAAAATTCAAAGACTAGAAATTAACTCTGACACCCTTGTATATCAACCATTGCCCACCGTCTATTCCAAAAAAGCGACAAAATTTTGGGCAATGTAAGGTAGGATTACTATAGGGAGTGTATCTTGATTATTGAAGCACCTAGACAAAATTTTTTACCTACCTTAATTTGATGTGAGGCATACAGTCTAAGGACTTAGGTCTTAAAAAATGTGTAATTAATTTTGTGTGCTTGGTTATGAAACAACTAAAAGCTAACCACCAATAAATACTTAATATGATTTATAATATAATGTTTTACTTGTTAGATATTGTAACTTTTTAGGGAATACAAGGTAGGAAGTAATCGATTTTTAACCAATTATTTAGGATATCTATAAAAAATCCTCATAATTAGGGAAAAGGAAATCGAACAAGTAGTATAAATTTGAGGATAGGATGTAAGATATAGTTATTTCAAATAAGGATGGAAAACTTTTTCTGCTGAAACGCCAGTTATAGCAAGGAATACTTGTCTCAATTCTTTATGAAAATTACTATAAATTACAAATTATTTGATTTGAGATATTCTCTCTCTAAGAAATAAGTCGAGATGAATAGTCATAAAATCAGACAATATCATCCTTATTCCTTTGTTCAAAGCAAATTAGTCCTAGTCAAAAATTAAAATGAATAGTTGTATATTGATGGTACAAGTTACCAAAGATCCAGAACTGCGCTACACAGCAGATAGTCAATTACCAATAGCGGAAATGATGGTAGAATTTCCGAGTCTTGGAGCTGATAATAAACCTGCTTTACTAAAAGTAGTAGCATGGGGAGATTTAGCTCAACAAGTCAACGAAAAATATCATGAAGGCGATTCTGTAATTATTGAAGGCCGCTTGAATATAGATACTATTGAGCGACCAGAAGGATTTAAAGAAAAACGAGCCGAACTAACAGTCTCCAAAATCTATCCTATTAGCTCTGAAGCTTCTGAAGCTATGGCTCAAGATAAAAATAAAATATCAACAAATAAATCCATTAATAGAAGTGCAACTCAACAGCCATCACGAAAAGAAAACTATAGTAATGTTGTAGACTTAGAATCCCATCGTAACTCTACTGTTAGTCAAGAGTCAAAAGCTAATCCCCTCAAAGATGAATCATCATCTGAGGATTTGGATTTTATTCCTTTTTAAAGAAGTATAGTCATTCCAAATAAGAATAGGACACTTTTTCAGCTAAAACCCTTTCAAGCTAAGAAGACCTGGTCTCAATCTTAACCAGAATGACTATAGTTAGCACTCAGAATTAGTAGGGTCATTTTCTTACCTAGGAGGAAGGGGTTTTAGCCCAGAGCTCCTAGCAGTTGATAGCTAGTCAATAAAATATAGAATTTGTACTTTTGATTAATTTAACTCCAAATACTTTGGCAAAAGCATTAGCTACTAGAGGAACTACCTCATCTATGGTAATTCTAGGAATGAACTGAGCCAAACTACCTACAGATTTATCAAAAATACCACAAGGTACAATTCTGTGAAAACCTTCTAAATTAGGAGAGACGTTAAGAGCAAAGCCGTGCATAGTTATCCAACGGCTGACTTTAATCCCAATTGCTCCTACTTTTCGATCCTCCAACCAAACTCCTGTTAAACCTGGATATCTCTCACCCTTAAGACCATAGACATCTAAGACTTTTAACAATACTTCTTCTAGTTCTCGCAGATACCAATGTAAGTCTTGCTGATAATGTTTTAAGTTGAGGATTGGATAACCTACCAGTTGACCAGGGCAATGGTATGTTACTTCTCCTCCTCTCTCTACTCGATAGACTTCGTATTCATTTTGACTAGGATCGAATTTGAGAAAATCTAATTTTGCCCCTTGCCCCAAAGTATAAACTGGTGGATGTTCTAATAATATTAGGACATCAGCCAATTCTGGACAATCACGACGTTGTTGGACAAGAGAGCGCTGCCATTCCCAGGCCACCGAGTACTTTATTAGTCCTGGACAAATTAACTGACAAGTCTGAAAAGTCATTTTAGAGTATGGAGTGGTTAGGGACATTATTTCAGATAGAGAACTTATGGGCCACATTTCAGTGGTTTGAGAAAAGCTATATTCTTAACATTCTTTTTTGAAGTTAAACCAGTTTTCGGGTCGATGAACCAAATAAAAAAAATTATCACCTGCTCTAGGACGTTGTATACAACGTTATTGCTTTGTGGTTGACTAGAATTACAAAGTGCCCAGAAAGGGTTACTGCTTTCTCAAATATAACTACTGTCTTTTTTGATAGCCAATTAAGAACATACTAAACCTGAAATATAGCTATTCATTATCTATATTGCTAAGTTGTATACTACTAAATATACAAAAAATCAACAGTTATTTTGGTAAAATTAGGGAATAAAAATCAAGAATTGTCAAGGGATGCAAAGGATTTTAAAGATAAGACCAGGAAATGAGACAAAGTGCTATACTGCATATAATAGTAAGCCCAAACATTAGCGGAGGGAGCTTATGAAGCTTGTTATCCAGGGTAAAAATATAGAAATAACCAATTCCATTCATGAGTATGTCAATCAAAAAATTGAAAAAGCAGTTAGTCATTTTCAACAACTAACCACAGAAGTAGATGTACACTTGTCAGTATCTAAAAATCCACGGATAAATCCTAAGCAAACAGCAGAAGTAACTATCTACGCTAACGGTACAGTTATTCGCGCTCAGGAAAGTAGTGAGAATTTGTATGCTAGCATTGACTTAGTAGCAGATAAAATTGCACGCCAACTCAGGAAGTACAAAGAAAAGCGTCAATCTAAGGTTAGTAAGGCTAAAACTGTTGAGGTAATTGAATCACAGCCAGTTGTAGAAAATTTAATTGGCGATCGCCAACCAGAGCTACCTAGTGAAGTCGTACGGACTAAATATTTTGCTATGCCTCCTATGACTGTGGAAGAAGCCCTGGAACAGCTACAATTTATTGACCATGATTTTTATATGTTTTCCAATTTGATGACTGGCGAAATTAATGTTGTTTACAAACGTTATCATCACGGTGGTTATGGTTTAATTCAACCACGACCTAATGGCAATGGTAATCATGGGAAAGTAGCTAATAATATTAGTGAGGCAACAGGTCTTAAAGCAACTTAACTCTAGAATTATCTATATTCCATGTCCGGTTGAATACTTATAAAGAAAGTTTGTAGTAGGGCTTGAACAATAAGATAGATATTTCACTTGCTCAAGTTCCACTACAAGCCATAACTTCTTTATTACTTTTGACATCCTCCCGATGCTCCTCTTACGAGACAGGGCGGGATTCCTGCTTCATCACTGTGAGGGGCTTTCTGCTCCATAGCACCCGTGTATGGGAGATTTAGTCTCTTCAGGTAAAAAGACCGCGACTCAGACTGACATTGCTAGTCCTGCAGCCAAAATGTTGAAAATGTGCGTTTATCTCCCTGTCATGGTGACTACCACATTCAGAGCGATCTCACTCTCTAATATTGAGAGGTAGTTTCTCCGCTACATAACCAAAATTAGAACAACCCTTAGAACTGGGAAAATATCTATCAATTTTTATTAATTCCCGTCCATACCACCCAGCTTTGTACTTTCGTTACGTTATCAACTTAGCTTTCGCTACCAGGACTCAAGCTTGGTATGAACACCAAGAACGAGCTGACTACAAACAAACCTCAGCTACGCTTCTACGGAAGAGCGTGACTCTTATGCCAAAATTTAGATAATCCGGACATAATAAGAGAGGGAATCTGGGGGTGCTATCAGCTCCCTTACCTTTGTCTGCGGTTGGATACCAGGAGCATGTCACACAGGTATAGATCTTAAAGTTTTTAAACCTTTTAATGCCTCTTCAATGTGAGCTTCAAAGTCAAGCATAGATTCAAAGATATGACGGATAATTCCTTCCTTATCTATGACGTAAGTGGCTCTGCCTGGAAGTATCCAGAGTGTAGCAGGTACATCATATAATTTTCTAACTTCATTGCTAGTATCGCATAAGAGAGTAAAAGGTAAATTATATTTAGTGACAAATTGTTTGTGGGATTGTTGAGAGTCTCCGCTAATGCCAATGACTTCGGCATCAGCAT
The DNA here is from genome assembly GCA_023356605.1 of Trichodesmium sp. MAG_R02. Taxonomy (GTDB): domain Bacteria; phylum Cyanobacteriota; class Cyanobacteriia; order Cyanobacteriales; family Microcoleaceae; genus Trichodesmium. The sequence continues at coordinate 15,740 of JAKQYE010000093.1, forward strand.
TTTTAAATACCCGATATTGGTCTCGAAATGCACAAGCTTGTATCTTACATCCTGGTGTATCGTCTTTGGGATAAAAGTAAACAACAACATTTTTCTTGCCCCGGAAGTCAGAGAGAGAAATTTCAGTTCCATCTTGGGATGGTAAGGTGAATTCGGGTGCTTGATCTCCTACTTTAATTTTCATAGTTAACGTTGCTAGTCAAAGTATTATTGGATGTTATATTAACTAATGTTATATTAGCTTTGCGGTATTTATGTTCTGGTTTCTGGGTAGAGGTTTCCGTAAAACATATAGGGTTTTTCGAAAAAAGTATGCTTGGTTTGGGCAGGAGTCAGAAATCAGGATAAATGGGAATTATAGAGGGGGTAGGAGGAAGAATTATCTCTTGATTTTTCCACTCTTGTCTGCTGACAATTCTGACTTTTTGAGCTATTTGCACTAAAAAACTTGTGCTTTTTTGGACATAAGAAGGCTAAAGCCAATATCATTGAATGCGTTGATAGCGAGACTTTAGTAAAAAATATGTTTAAAATAGCATCAAAACCTTACACAGCAATAATTTTAGATTGAATCAACCTCTAACTTGATATATTTGGATTTGAGCTGTTTTTAGCCTGAGTAACATATTTCCCTTATCCATGTTGGGTTTAAAGCCATTTTCACTGTCAAAAATATCAAAGTACCGATAGTTAATCAGCCAGACATATATTATAGCTGAAGTATAAACTAGGGGTAATGGCAATTTACCCTGAATTTTTATTGTGACTAAATTTGAGAGGTTTGAGAATAACCCAGTAAGTAGGTAGGTTTAATCATCCATACAATAGCAATAAAAATTCAAGTTGCTTAGGACTTCATCTGTTCAAATCAAATTGTACCCTAAGAATTTTCACTATCTATATAATTATCGGCTAATTCAGATACACTAGCCTTTTCAGTTTGAAGTTGCCAGTTACCCACTGAATTTAGAGTACCCTCCAAAAATTGAATGCGACATAACCGACGCTGAATCTTACCGCTGGTAGTTTTCGCAATACTACCAGTCTTCAACAAATTAATAGCATAAACTTCAACCGTATGTTCCTCAGCAACTGCCTGGCGAATAGCTCCCACTATTTCCTCAAAATTAAAATTTCGTAAATAACTACGCTCTACCTCCTGAATAATTATTAACCGCTCATCATCTTCTGCCTCTACTGAAATTGCTGCCCCACAACCAGAGCGCAAAGCTGGATGACATCTTTCCACAGTTAATTCAATATCTTGAGGATAACGATACCTACCCCACAAAATCATTACATCTTTAATCCTACCAGTAATAAATAGTTCCCCATCCTGTAAAAATCCTAAGTCTCCTGTCCGTAAAAAAGGTCCTTGATCTGCCAAAAAACCATTAAAAGTTTGTTCCGTTTCTTCTGGTTGCTGCCAATAACCCTTACCTACACCAGCACCCGAAACCCAAATTTCTCCTACTTCCCCTTCTGAACGTCTAGTTAAAGATTCTGGATCGACAATTACAATTTCATCACCTAACCAACCCCAACCACAACTAACCACTGCCTTACTTTTCTCACCACCAACTACAACTCGGTTTTCTGCTAAAGCTTCAGCATCTACATATTTGATCACTGGAGCTTTTGTTTTTGTTCCTCCACTAATGAATAGAGTAGTTTCTGCCATTCCATAACAAGGATAAAAAGCTTCCTGGCGAAACCCACAAGGTGCAAAAGTATTGGCAAATCTTTCTAAAGTTGCACCTCGTACAGGCTCAGCTCCAGAAAATGCGACACTCCAACTACTCAAGTCTAAATTTTTTAGTTGTTCTGGGGTTACTTGACGAGAAACTAAGTCATAAGCAAAGTTCGGTCCGCCACTGGTTGTTGCTTTATATTTAGACAGGGCTTTTAGCCAACGTATGGGTTTTTGAATTAAAGCTACGGGTGACATTAGGGTGACTGGAAAACCTCCATACAGAGGTTGTATTACTCCACCTATTAATCCCATGTCGTGGAACATGGGTAGCCAGATTACCCCCTGGCTTTCTGAAGAATGTTCAAAGGACTGATAAATGATTTCTGAGTTATGTAGGACGTTGCCGTGAGTTACCATAACTCCTTTTGGTTTGCCTGTGGAACCGGAGGTGTATTGGAAAAAGGCGAGGGTGTCTGGGTCTATTTTTGGTTCTCTCCATTTTAGTGCTTCAGAAAATGTGATTTTATCTGTGGCTATCCAGGGCAACTGCTTAAGCTTAGGAGCTAAGTCTGGATTTTTCCCTAATTTTTCTTGAATTTGCTGTAAAAAAGATTCTGTGGTGAGGATGGCTTTTGGTTCAGAGGATTGGACTCTTTCTTGGAGTTTGGCTATAGCGTCGTTGTTAAGGGGAGGGTTGCTAGTTACGGCGATCGCTCCTGCACAGATACAACCAAAGAAGCTGGCGATAAATTCTAGTCCAGCAGTGTAGGGATAAACGACTAATATTCGGTCTTGTGGGGTGATGAATGATTGGAGATGGGCGGCGATCGCTCGTACTTGAGTATTTAGTTGTTGATAGGTTAAGCCACCAGACTCGGTTTCTCCATCGGACAAGAAAGTATAAGCTATTTGGTGGGGAAGATTTTGGGAGCGATGGTTTAGGATGTCTAGTATGGTTGAGTATTTAGCCATTAGAGAATTTTTTCAGCAGGTTAGTCATTAGAGCATTGTATTGGAAAATCGACCTGTGTTATTATCAACTCATAGATATTGTTACAATCTGAAAAAATCATAGAACAGAGGTATGAAATAATGGCAAATATGGGTTGACAATACATTTCGTTAAGGCAAGAACCAAAGATTGGTATTGGTCAAAAAAAGAGTCTTTTCCCTGAACCTCAATTTCCGTAAACTTAATCATAATTTTACCCCATCCTCAGAAACAAAGGATTTATCAGGGTAACGAAAGCCACGTACTGGGGAAATGATTGCCAATGTAATGAAAAATTATTCAACCTCAAAGTCATCGTCGCCACCAAGTTATGTAACAAGTAAGCAGTTACCCAGAGTAAAGCATTAGGAAAGCCCAGTTAATTTTTCCTCTGCCCATCAGCTCAAAGCACCCCCACGGCCATATAACCGTCCATAAACTACCACAAAACCTATACAAAAGCAAGAGGATTCTGTTCCGAATCAAACGGGATTACCGGATAATTTGAAAACATGAGTAGAAAATCTATTGGGATATTCGTATTATGATGTCAGAGTTCATTATAATTTACCGAAACTTTCTCAGTTACAGGCATTACTAGCTTCCCACTATAAGATTACCTATTGTGTATCATGAGTATTACAAAAATCAATTAGAGAAGCAAAACCATCAGACCTTTATCCGATGGAATGCTTCAATAATGCGATCGCGATCTTAGACACTGAATTACGGCAAAAACTATAATATTCAGGACTTACGTATTGCTTCTATATATAATGTATTTTTGATAATTTTTTCCGATATTTACACTTACATAAGTGTCTTTGCGTAAGTCCTGATATTTGGATTTGTTGAGGTATCTGATGAAATCATTCCATTCAATATATGGGAAAGAGTTATCAAGATATTGAATCTTCATTAAGAGGTATTCCTCTTGATAACTATAGCAATCCTATTTGATTCGTGACAAAAATTCCACTGCTTTTTAAGAAACAGGGAACAGGGAATAGAGGATAGGTGAGAGTTTTAAAAGTTTTATTTACTTTTGAATTTGTCGCAACCTATGCGCAGACTGCTATATATTATTCTCTATCATTTAATAAATAATGGTATTCAGATTGTGAGAGTAGTTAATGGATATCATAACTTAGAATCTCTTTTTGAACAATAATTAATTATACATTCAAGAAAAGAAGTGCGATTTTTAGGTTAAGTCATTTCAGTTATCAGTTATCACTCAAAGATACGGTATGATTTATCAGCTTAAGATTCAGCTTTTTTGCCTTATCTCATTTTCCTTCATTTATGAAAATTGCTATTATTGCCTCTGGATTTTTACCAGTATTAGATGGAGTAACTGTCAGTGGTTATTACCGAGTCCAAAAACTAAGTCAATTCGGACATCAAGTTTTATTATTTTGCCCAGACTATAGTCCGCTTGCTCATTTATACCCCAATTGGAAAGATTATACAGGTAATATTTTTCCTGGAGTTCAAGTTATTAACTTACCTAGTACACCATTCCTAGATTTTGAAAGAAACGTAGGATTTAACACTTACCAAATAGTCGTTCGAGAATTAGAAAAATTTCAACCAGAAATTATTCATGTAGACGAACCAGAAAGGTTATTTTTTGCGTTTTTTCGTTTAGCTGGCATCGAATTTGCTCGACAAAATAAAATCCCCTGTGTCTGTACTTTTAGAACTAACTTTCTCGAATATTTTGAAGATTTTTTGCCTTTACCAAAAGGGATTAATCTGATGTTGCAATTAATCTTTAAAAAAAGTTTTGTCTCAATTTACAATCAATACGATTTGACTTTAGTTTCTAGCAATATTACTTATGAAAAAATTGTTGGTATGGGTATCAAAAATGCTATGTATGTCAACTTTCATGGTTTTGATATAGAAAAATTTCAGTCAGCCACAATAACAGCTAATTTTTGGGAATCAAATTATCAAATCCCTAATTTAGATAATAAAGTAAAAATAGTATTTTTAGGAAGACTAACAGAAGATAAGGGTTGGAAATTCACCTTAGATGCTTTTGTCAGACTTCAGCAATTAGTAAATATAGAGAATATTGCCATAATAATTGTTGGAGATGGTCCAATGCGTGAGGAAATATCAAACAGATTATCTCAAGTGACAAATCATGTTTATTTATTAGGTAGAATACCACCAGACCATATACCTAGTATTTTGAAAAATAGTAATTTTCATGTCACATCTTCAGAAAAAGAAACCAGAGGTTTAACTGTATTAGAAGCATTTGCAGCAGGTATTCCAGTAGTTGCTCCTCAAGCTGGAGGAGTCACAGAAAATATTCAAGATGGTAGGAATGGTTTATTATTTACTCCAGGAAATAAAGAAAGTTTTTGTGAGAAATTGAAGCTATTAATTGAAGATAGTAATTTACGGAAAAGAATGGGTAGAAATGGCAGAGAAGCTATTACTAAATATAGTTGGGATAATGCAGTAAGTAACTTAGTTAAAGTTTGGCAAGAGCAAATTATGCTCTAATTTTAATAAGCTCAAGAATAGTCAAATAATTTGACAAATAACGAACTAGAATTTGGATTATTTGCTACAGGGAATGCTAACAATATCAAAGAAACTCTTCAAGGTCGAATTTTTCTAAATCTTTCGAACCCTAACTAGGGCTTGCTGATTAAATCTAAGAGCATTGACACATATAGTCATCTAAAATAAGAATGAAAAACTTTTTCTGCTGAAACTTAGTTATAGCAAGAAATACTTGTCTCAATCTAAATTAAAATAACTATAAAGGTATTATCCTTTTTTTTCTCGAAAAAAGTCCCTGCTTTTCCCTCCTTCAAGCTGAAAAAGTTAGTATTTTGGGTATTCATGGCATAAAAATTAAGGGACAAATATATCCAACACCCTCTCCCGGGAGGGGTTAGGGGTGGGTAAATTTCCTGTTTCTCTGTATGGACGTTCCATGGAACGTCCCTAGCTACTCCACGACTGGGAGAGGTTAGGGGTGGCTTCGGTACTCCTTAAAAGAATTTTTGAACAAACCCAAGCTAATGTAGGGCCTACTCAAAAAGTTGAAGAGTGAAAGAAGGGAATAGGGATAGGGGCTACTCTTGGAGTATTCAGGTGAGGGATAATCCCTTGGAGTGAAAACTAATGAGTGTATTTTTTAGTACTTTTTTTAGGTTGAGCATCACTTAGACTGATGATACATCAGAATTCTATATTTATTCAATAAGCCCTGCAAATTCACCTAGGTCCAACCTATGTAGGGGCTTACTGGCATTCGCCCTCATGCTTATGTAGTGCCCGTAGATCCGTCTGGACCAAATCTCAAAAGTCTTGCTACATGTTATTGATAATAGGTAGAGACTTTGCATGCAATATCTGGCATAGGGTCTCAAATACAATGCTGATGTCAATGGAAGTTTAAACATATTACGAAAAGCAGTCCCAAACGCTTTTAGCAATGGGATAATGGGTGTTGTAGTTCACCCCGTAATGGTTACCCTTAATTAAAACTAGGTTAAGAAATATTTTTCTATAGATTTAGTAACTATAAGTAAATGGTGAAAATCATGTAGTGCGGGCCATCTTGCCCGCGGGGTTTATCTAATAACAAGGTCAAGGGCTCTAAGATATCTTTGCCCTTTGCAAAAGAATCATTAAAGATATTGCTCTTACTTACTTATTACTCAATAACAGAAGTCTGGAGAAAGTGTAGCATCATTTTTCGGAGTTGGAATAAAATGTAGTAGTCTCTATA
>JAKQYE010000094.1 GCA_023356605.1 Trichodesmium sp. MAG_R02
TATTTTATGTTGGGTTTCCTGAGGTCAACCCAACCTACAAGCTAATAATAAATAATAATTTAAATTAAGCGATCGCGAACTTTTAAATCTTCCGGCTTAGGAGTTAGACTAAATATTCCGTAGGTTGGGTAGAGCTTGCGAAACCCAACACCATTTTTTTGGAAAAGCCAGAAAAATTTAATAGAACCTCCCGAACGCCCCCACAGAAGAACAAGGAATGTATAAAAGAGGATGTATAATAAAAAAGTCTCAAGCCTTCCCTTTCAAACTGATGAAAAAGAAAATTCGAGTTTTCAAGCTTCCAACTTCAGTAGTCGGTACTGAAAACTGATAATTAATAACTGATAACTGAAATGCAGCAGACAAAAATCAAAATCGACCTACCACCAACTTTTCCCGACCATACTGAATTACCAGATGAAGACGGCACCTTTGTGAAAAATTTCCAAGAACATCCCCAAAGTATCCTTCTAACTGACTCCATCGGACCTATTTTGCAACAGCGACACCCAGATGGACATTATGCCATCGGCCAAGATAGTGGAATCTATTGGCGAGAAACTGACCCCCCGGAAAAAGGAGCAGAAGCACCAGATTGGTTTTATGTTCCTAATGTACCACCACTGTTAAACGGTGAATTCCGTCGTTCCTATTGTCTATGGCGAGAATATATAGCGCCTTTAGTTGCCCTAGAATTTGCCAGTGGAGACGGAACAGAAGAATTAGACAAAACACCTTTGTCAGTTTCCCTGGATGCTCAAATAATAAGACCAGGAAAATTTTGGGTATATGAACGGATAATCAAAATATCTTATTACGGAGTATATATCATCACTACTGGCCAATTAGAAATGTATCACTTGGAAAATGGCTCTTATTACCAGATGTCTCCTAATGAGCGGGGTCACTATTTCATTGAACCCCTGGGAATAGAACTGGGAATATGGCAGGGTTCCTATCAAAATCAAACTCTATCATGGTTACGGTGGTGGGACTCTGAAGGTAATTTGTTGTTGACAGGGGCAGAAAGGGTAGAAGTAGAAAAAGCTCGTAGCGATCGCTTAGCCAACATAGCAGAACAAGAACACCAGCAGGTAGAACAAGAACGCCAACGGGCAGAACAAGCACACCAGCAGGTAGAACAAGAACGCCAACGGGCAGAACAGGAACGCCAACGGGCAGAAGAAGCACACCAGCAGGCAGAACAAGCACGCCAGCAGGTAGAACAAGAACGCCAGCAGGCAGAACAAGAACGCCAACGGGCAGAACAAGCACGCCAGCAGGTAGAACAATCTGAACTTGCACGAAGAAATGCTATTCCTCAATTATTAGCAACGGGAATGAGTGTGGAACAAATAGCACAAATTCTTAGTTTAACAGTTGAGGAAGTGAGAAAAATTTCTGGTTGAGGATAAATGGTACAAGTATCCTGCTTTAGTAGTGGTGTACAAGTAGTGGTTTTTGGACTTAGACCCCTAAGGATGAAAGGGGTTTACTTACAAACATCACTACATCTACAGGACTACCCCTGCTTTCTAGTTCAGTGAGACGCCTTGAAAACATTAGCGATCGCTACCAACAACTTTAGCAAACTCCTTGCTAATATCTCAACCTTATGCTAACCTGAACCTAAAAAGCTAAAATAAGAAAAACCACCCCAGATAAAGTTTAAATAAAATTTGATGTGTTGAATTAAACTTAAAAAAAAGATAAATAATTGCCTCTTGCAAAAACTACTCAAGACTACCTACAAAAACATTACAGGGCTTTTCAGATTGATAAACCACATCGTCACAACCAAAACCTTGTAGGGACGTTCCATACAACGTCCCCACTGTGGTCTACTAAAGTAAAAACTGTTGTAACTCTTAGAAAGCTTCTGAAAAATTTAACTTTCAGTTCAGACCACAAAAGTCAATACCATTTATCTACCCATAATAAATTAAGATGCTCAAAGCAATTTTGTTTGACCTCGATGGCACCCTCGCAAATACAGACCCCTTGCATTACCAGACCTGGAAAGAAATTTTAGATAATCACGCAATAACAATTAACCATAACTATTACAAACAATATATTAGTGGTAGAACTAATCCAGCAATTATTCAAGATTTACTACCACAACTATCAACCACAGAAGCAGAAGAACTAGCAAATTATAAAGAAGCTAAATTTCGAAAAATAGCAATAAACTTACAACCATTAACAGGATTATTAGACTTTATTCAATGGGTTAAAAACCAAAAACTCCAGAAAGCAGTTGTGACAAATGCACCTCCAGAAAATGCTGAATTTATGCTAGAAGTTTTGCAACTAAAAGATACTTTTCCATTAGTAATATTAGGTGGAGAAATGACCGTAGCTAAACCCGATCCAGCACCTTATAAATTATGTTTAGAAAAATTAGAAATTTCCCCAAAAGAGGCAATTGTTTTTGAAGATTCCCGTTCTGGAATCAACTCAGCAGTAGGAGCAGGAATTTATACAGTAGGAGTCTCTTCTACCCATGAACCTGAATCTTTATTGGAGGTAGGAGCCAGTATAGTCATTAATGATTTTAGTGATCATAAACTACAGCAAATTCTAGATAGTTGGAATATTTCTAGTATGTAGACAAAAAAGTTAAAATTCAAAAGTCAAAAGTCAGATTTTATAAGTAGGAATGTTCCATAAAACATCCCTACAGAAGAAAAGGGAATGTATAGAGGAGGATGTATAATAAAAAAGTCTAAACCCTTCCCTTTCAAAGGGATGAAAAAGAAAATTCCAGTTTTCTAGATTCCAACTTCAGTGGTCGGTACTGAAAACCAAAAACCAAAAACCAAAAACTGATAACTGAAATGACAGAGACAAAAATCCAAACCGACCCACCACCAGCTTTTCCCGACCATACTCAATTACCAGATGAAAACAGCACCTTTGTGAAAAATTTCCAAGAACACCCCCAAAGTATCCTTCTAACTGATTCTATCGGACCAATTTTACAACAGCGACATCCAGATGGAGATTATGTCATCGGTCAAGATAGTGGAATCTATTGGCGAAAAACTGACCCCCCAGAAAAAGGTGCAGAAGCACCAGATTGGTTTTATATTCCCAATGTACCACCACTGTTAAACGGTCAACTCCGTCCTTTCTATTGTCTATGGCGAGAATATATGGCACCTTTAGTCGCCCTAGAATTTTCCATTGGAGACGGAACAGAAGAATTAGACAAAACACCTTTGTCAGTTTCCCAGGATGATCAAACAACAAGACCAGGAAAATTTTGGGTATATGAACGGGTGATCAAAATATCTTATTACGGAGTATATATCATCACCACTGGCAACTTAGAAATGTATTACTCTAAAGATGGCTCTTATCGCCAGATGTCTCCTAATGAGCAGGGTCACTATTTCATTGAACCCCTGGGAATAGAATTGGGAATATGGCAGGGTTCCTATCAAAATCAAACTCTATCATGGCTACGGTGGTGGGACTCCGAAGGTAATTTGTTGTTGACAGGGGCAGAAAGACTAGAAGTAGAAAAAGCTCGTAGCGATCGCCTAACCAACATAGCAGAACAAGAACGCCAACGGGCAGAAAAATCTGAACTTGCACGAAGAAATGCTATTCCTCAATTATTAGCAACGGGAATGAGTGTGGAACAAATAGGACAAATTCTTAGTTTAACAGTTGAAGAAGTGAAGGAAATATCTGGTTGAGGATAAATGGTATGAGTATCCTCCTTTGCTAGTGCTGCACAAGTAGTGGTTATTGGACTTAAACTGCTCTATAAAACTGATTTATAACCTAAATTGTTAACTAAGTCAAAACTCCCAACTCCCATACATTAATGCTATACTTACGTAAAATCTCGGTTGTTAAGAAATTGACACAAAGGCAATAACCTTATTGTGTGATTAACACTTCTTCACATGATTATTCTTGTATTGTGTAAAAATCTATACCTACTTCCCCTCCATAGTCAGGGTTATGGATAGGTTAGAAGATTCCTCGCTCAAGATTAGGGGTTGAGAAGTTTTTGAGAAATATCCCCTAACTTCTAGATTTTTGAGAATTATCATTGACTTCAGAGAATACTTTATGGACAACTTCTATTTCCGGGTCTACTTCAATCCATAAACTTCTTCCTTTATCTTGAGTTTCATTAATTGTATGAGGTTGATAGAATATTTTGCAAGGTCCGAGAATTTTTGCTTCATGACATAGGTTGTGGCGATCGCCCTTTTGAATATTAACAGCTGGCAAAGAAGTAGAATTTTTTTGATTAGCTTGAATCACAGAAGGCAATAAATGAATAACCGTTTTAGTTGTACGCTGTACCTTATTCCAGGTACCATCTGGACCGCGACGACCTGGTGTAATTTCTGGTACACCTTGACTATTTAGAGGAATTAACCAAGACCGCCCATCTTTTCGAGCCCCCTGGATCCGACCTTCCTTCAGTAAAACTCGTACTCTAGCCGTTGAAATATTAAGGATAAATGCTGCTTGTGTTGTACCTACTTCCATTTTATAAATTATTTTGAAACACTATATTATTAGTATAATACTAAATCTCAAAAGTATTACTAAATATTCTTAATAAGAGGTAATAAACTTATACAATCTCCATACGGATTAGAGTTATTACAGATCAGTATTTATCCCGTTGTACCTACAATTGTAAAAAAAATCACTCCTACTTATTTATTACTTAATAACTAAAATCTTGTATCATTATATCAGTTATTTGTCAAAAAAAAAGGTAGAAATATTTTATGAAACTGATATAAATTAATATTCCGTAACTTAAGATTTGCCCTGACCTGACTGGGAAAAATATATAAAAATCAACACCTACAACTGTTGTAAGAATACCTCCATACCAATTCCCTTCCCTCACTAACAGACTTTTTCAGCAAGCCTTATTTAACTAGCACTTCTACCCATCTTTATATTACAAGGGTATATATTAAAAATAGAGCAAAAATAGGTGAGGGTATGAGATTTAAAACTTTCCCTGACGAGAAAATGCTACTACCAAAAATACCAATAATTGTACCAAAACAATACTAGGACCTGAAGGCAAATTCAAAGCACCAGATAAAACCATTCCTATCACCCCACTCATAGCGCCAATGAGTGCAGAAACTCCTAAAAACCATCGAAATTGATCACAAATCAATTTTGCTGTAGCTGCTGGAATTACCAAAAAAGCATTGACCAATAAAATACCAACTGCTCTAATTGTCAGAGCGATCGACAAGGACAAAATAATTATAAATATGTATTGATATCTTTGTACAGTAATTCCCTGAATTTGCCCCAACTCAGCATTGAAAGTCAACAATATTTGTTTTGGTAAAGTTACTGCCAACCAACCCAAATATACAACTAATAAAATCACTATAAAAACCAAATCCAAATTACTAATTGCTAGAATATCACCAAACAATATAGACAATAAACTACCGCGATATCCAGGGACAAAATTCAACCCAATTGTCCCTAATGCAACTGAACTTGCAATCACAATACTTAAAATCGTATCTCCGCCTAAACTAGTCCTTTCAATTAAATAATTTATTCCCAATCCAGATAATACCAAAAATACAATTAGAGCTATTATTGGATCTAACTGCAATAAAGCACCTAGCACTACAGCCAAAAAAGCAGTATGACCTAAAGCATTTCCAAATAAAGATAACTGGCGTAAAATCACAAACCCACCCAGAATACCTCCCAAAATTCCCAACAGAATACCACCAATAATTGCTCGTTGCATAAAAGGCAGACTAAATAAACTTATCAATTCTGAAAAATTCATATTCATCAATTAATATAAAGCTAGTTTAATATCAGTAAGTATTCAGCTTTCTAAGAGTAATAATTTGGGTTGTCTCTTAAAGGGAAGAATTGACTGACACCACCAAAGGGCAAGCATTAACTATACAGCGGTTTTCTTCCCTCCAGAAAAACCTCATCTAGACGATAGTTGTACTGCCGAGGCAACAATTCGAGCCACATTTGCCATTGCGGCCTTTTCTTTATCGGACTTACAGTAGTTTTCATGTCGGCAGACCGCAGTAGGAAAGTTTCGCTACGCGACATGAAACCCATTTTTGTTATACAACGTTCATACAACGCTTTGTTTACAACATTTTCATGTCGGTCGACCACAGTAGGGAGATTGCATGCAACCTCCCTACAAGGTTTTGGTTATGGGGATGTAGTTCATCAATTTGAAAAGCGCTGTATAGTCAGAACTTAGGCAAACACCTAGATAATACCCTATCTGTAGAGGTTAATGGCCATTAAACTCTACAAGATACAATGCTTCTACCTAAGTCCTGTTAATAAAGCTTTGGTCATAGCAATTTCCATAGCCCCTGAGTTACTTGCATTCCCTGGCAGTAGTAGGAACCTTGTATACAATATCCGTAAGTCCTATGGCACTAGTTCTTTTGGTTAAGACGATAAATGTAATTCCAGAAACAGAGAATAGAGAACAACAGAAACAACTATACCTCAGCTACTTAGGAAACAGTATCAAACTAAATGATGATGAAAATATCTAGTTAAATGGTCTCCATAAATCTTACTCAAATTCTCCTCATCCAAAGCCATACTGGGTTTACCACGACATAATAAACGACGATTCATACAAAGAACCTCATCACAATAACGGTTCACCATATCTAAATCATGTGAAACCTGGAGAATAGAAAAGCCATTTTCTCTCTGTAAATTTGCCAATAATTCTGCAAACTTTGCTTCTCCATTTGGGTCTACACCAGCCATCACTTCATCTAATATTAATAACTCCCGAGATTGCACTAAACAATATGCTAATAAAACCCGTTTTAACTCTCCTCCACTCAAACTACCTATTGGCTGTTTACGATGATTTTGTAAGTTGACTTTTAGCAAAGCTTTTTCCACAAACATAAGTTTTTCCCGGGACTTCATCAAACCTCCTTGAGATAAACCCAAACTAACTAATTCAGTTACAGTCAAAGGAAAACTCCGGTCAAAAGTCAACTTCTGGGGAATATAACCAATTTTATGCCAATACTGTCCTAAATTTTTGATTGGTCTCCCAATAATTTCTACATTACCAGAAGCACAAGGAATTAAATTTAATATTGCTTGAATTAATGTACTTTTTCCAGCCCCATTAGGTCCGATGATTGCTGTATTACTGCCAGGAAAAATTTTAAATGAGACAGATTCTACTGCTTGATATTTCCCTCTGATTACTGTCAGATTTTGTACATTTACTACTGGTAAACTCTTGTTAATTTTTACTAATTTCACTTACAAACTTCCTCTAAAGTTTTTAAATTACTCCTCATCACCTTGAAATAATATTCTGGGTCTAACGAACCACTATTCATTGGGTCTAATTTCTTGATTGGTAATCCAATATCTTTGGCAATTTTTTCCATTCGACCATCATTAAATCCAGTTTCCGCAATTAAACCTTTAACTTGATATTTTTTAGTTGTATTTATTACTCTTTGAATGTCCCTAGGCGTAATATTGTCTTGTGGCAATTCTACAACTGCTGTTTGTTGTAAATTATAGCGTTTTGCTAGATAAGGATAGGCATCGTGAAATACTATAAATTTACATCCTTTGAAGGGAGCTAAACGAGTTTGAAATTCTTGGTCAAGTTGCTGTAATTTTTGCAGATAAATATCAGCATTTGTCTTATAAGTAGTTGCATTATTAGAATCAGCTTTAATTAAACCATCACGAATATTCTTGACTTGTTGTTGTGCTAAAACTGGGTCTAACCAAACATGAGGGTTTCCCTCTTCATGATCGTGGTCGTGGTCATGGCCGTGATGGTCCTCATCCTCTTCTTCTATGGGTTGAATATTTTGGCTAGCATCAATTTCTTGTAGTCGAGAGTTACCAGTAGCATCAACTAATTTCTCCAAAAATTCTTCTAACCCCAACCCATTTTTCACTAATACATCTGCTTGTGCAATAGTACGAGCATTTTCTGGTGTTGACTGATATTCGTGGGGGTCTGCTCCCGCAGGAATTAAGATTTCTACCTCTCCAGTGTCACCCGTGACTCCTTTGGTGAACATATACATAGGCAAGAAAGTTGCGACTATCTTAGTTCCATTTCTTTTTTGGGCTACGCTCCTAATATTTCCGACAGAAGCAGTTGTGATTAGTATTACTGCCATTAATAATGAACTACCGATCCATTGAAATTTTCTAAACATATCTTCCTTTTTTGTGTTATTTTGAGAATGATTATCATTCTAATATAAATTAGAACAAAAAAAACCAAGATAGCCAAAATGCCAGATATATTTTCTTTCCGGCATAAGTTTTTGCATACAAAGCTTAATAAAGTGAAAATGTTTTGCGGTCTGCTGGGACTTTGAGGGGAAAGGCGATCGCTTCTCAGTTATCAGTTATCAGTTATCAGTTATCAGTTTTTTCTATCTCAAATCAGACTTTACTAATCTCATGTAGTGTCCAATTCAAAAAAATCACCAGAGTATTGACTTAATCAAAAAATAAGGATTTGGTATTCATAAGTATAGTCATTCCAAATAAGAATGGAACACTTTTTCTGCTGAAACTTAGTAATAGAAAAAAAATGTCTCAATCTAAATTTAAAAAAACTATAAAATATAATTTGAATTGGTCAGGACTTACCCAGGCAAACTGAGAAACCCGGTTTCTCGTAGATATTTATGTGCTAAAAACAATGTTTTACTGTCTTAACCGGGTTTCTTTGCGTAAGTCCTGTTGGTTTTATAAATACATCAACTTTTGCAACTATACACTAGCTTAATTTTCTTTCCAGGATCAGTTTTTTTTGGGTAAGCTTGAGAGAGTGAAAATGTTTTGTGTTTCACTAATATTTTAAGACGAAAAGCGATCGCTGTCAACTAAATAATGTGCTATTAACTAAATAATGTTAGGTTTTCCTCGTTGAAAGACGTAAGGATATTGATTAATACACCCCTTAAATGATCACAAGGTAGGCAATAAAAATCATTATTCATTTACTACTACCCTTGTTTTGATTAGTTATGTACTATAACAGGGGTTCCAACAGATGCCCATTCAAATAACCATTTAGCATGATTGACTGCTACATTTGTACAACCGTGACTAACTGGAGTACCAAACTTATTATGCCAGTAAGCACCATGAATTGCCATTCCTCCATCATAATACATAGTATAGGGAACATCGGGTACATCATAACCTGGTCCGGTCATTCTAGCAGTGCGATATTTTGTTTGTATTCTAAAAGTGCCTAGACGAGTAGGGGTTGATGCTTTACCCGTAGAAACTATAACTGCATAAACTGCCCTATTTCCTTCCCAAGCGATTAATCTTTGGGTAGATAAATCAATTGAAACCCAGCGTTCATCTGATTGTTGTAACTCTAACATTCTTGTAGCAATGATATTTTCCCATTTACTAGGTAAAGCTGGCATCGACCAGGACAAAAAAGTTGTAATAGTTAGGGCTATACTAGCAAATATTTTAACTATTTTATCAGACTTTTTAGAATCATAGGAATCAGATAAAATCACAGATAAACTAATTTTTTTTACCATTATTATTGTCTTTAAAATAACTAATTATTGTTTATAAACTTAGTTTGTTTATCAGTATTGAAGTCAGTATTTTTTTATATTTATATCTCACTTAGAAAATAAAAAATATCGTCTAATTTTTATTAAAATTGCTCCCAAAAAGTGCTAGGAACATAATAAATTTTAAATCCTTTACAACCAATAGTTTGTACTAGAGCTGATAGCTAAAGAATTCAACCTAGAGATTATTCTGAAAGCTGCTCAACTAGAACTTTAACTTGTTGAGCAATTCCTTTCCAATCTTGAGCAATTATTAATTTTTTGGGAAATAATTTCCCTGATAAACCTACAGCAATTGCACCTGCTTTAATAAATCCTTGAGCATTTTCTAAGGTTACTCCACCAGTAGGAATTAAAGGAATTCCCCCTAAAGGTCCTTGTAAACTTTTAATATAATTTACACCTCCAACCGTAGAAATTGGATATATTTTAACACTACTAGCTCCGGCTTGCCAAGCGGTGACAATTTCTGTGGGAGAAAGAGCCCCAGGAATTATGGGAACTGCTGCTATTTTTGCTCTTTGAATCATAGTATAATTAGTATGTGGGGTAAACAGAAACTGACAACCCACTTTAACTGCTTTTTGTAATTCTTCTAGGGTTAATAATGTACCTGTGCCAATGGTACAATTTGGTAATTTAGAGCGTAGTAAAGTAATTAATTTTTCTGCTTGATGAGTATTCCAAGTAATTTCTATTATCCGAATACCCCCAGCCGCAACAGCATTTGCCATTTGCCAAGCTTGCTCCATTTTTGAAGCCCGAATTACAGCAATTACTCGATTTTTACGTAATATGTTCAACCAATCATCTTGAATCATAGTTATTCACGAAGTAAGTAACAGGTCAGAAGGGATAAAGATGACTACAAATAGAATTATGCAGCCAATTATTACTGCTTATAATTAACTCCTTATAATTATATATCTAATCCTATAGATTAGATGGGGTGAAATAGTATATAGCAATCCTATTTTATTTGTAGCAAAAATTCTACTGTTTTTCAGGGAAAAAGGAAAAGGAAACAGAGAATAGGCAAGACTTTTAAAAGTTTGATTTACTTATTGAAGTGTCGCAACCTATGCGCGGACTGCTATAGATAGAAAAACATACTATTTAGTAGAGAGATAAAAATTCACCTGAACTCATAAAGTCATAAGGCACAAAGTTAAATTAGTAGCTATGTGCCCTCCTCATTCTGACAATTCTAAATTTTCCAATTTTTTCCAAATAGCTAATCCTCCTCCTCTTCCCCTCGCAGCAATAAATTTTTCTTGAATCAAAAAGTAGGTAAAAAATGCTTGCTTGGCTACATTTTCAGTAAGAAATTTATTTTCACTTTCTTTGCCGCCTCGAATATATCCAGAATAGAGTTTGATACCAAATAATTTGACTGTAATTTTTGTAAAATCAAAAGCCAAAATATTTTTTTTATCTATAAATTTTGTCCCCCCGGAAAGAGATAATTTAAAACTAGCAAATTCCACGGTATTTTCCACCATACCTACTTTTATTTTTTGGGTTATTTCAGAAGTATTAAGAGGAGAAGAGTAGGATAGTGTAATTTTCACCCAATTTGGAATATAACGTCCTGCTCCTAATATAATACCCACTTTTTCTCTAGTTTTTTTTGTGCCAGTAACAAAACATAATTGCCAATTTCCAGAGAGTTGCTCAAGTTGGTATTTTTTTTGCTCTTTTTTTGACTGTTTTTCAATCTCAATTAGTGCTGAGATAACAGAATCTGGAGACGGTTTATTAGTGGAATTTTTGGCAATGGAGTTTGTAGCTGCTTCTATTGTTAATAAATTTTCCATGATCTGGTTTAAACTATCTATATATATAATTAACTTAATTCAATGTCTAATGCCAAGAATGAAAAAGAAATACTATAATCAGGTGAAACTTCAAATATTAAATAATTAACACTTGCCAAATAGCTTTTTTGATAATTAGCACCTCAATTAGTATTAAGCACTTAAACAAAATTGTTTACCAAGCCTAGTTTGACGTGAGATATATATTATAAAAGATTAAGTCCCACAAAATGTATAATGAATTTTGTGTGCCTGGTTAATCTTATAAATGTTTACTTCTCTACCCGAACCCCTCCATTATGGGAGGGAGTAGAGGTAGGTATCCTACTCCTTAAAAAGACTCACAGAGTCAACCCTAATTAAGACAATAAAACTACTCTCTACCCCCTTATACTAAATCTGGTTCATGGAGTATCCCTTTGTAGAGATAATGAGATGAGGAGATAGTTAGAGAAGATTTTGAGAAAGTATATTTTAATAACCGTATTCATATTTAATATTACCACCGGATGCCTAAATAGAATTAGAATCCTTTATAACCAATAGGAGAATCCTAAAAGCTCAATTATCTTTCAGTTTTTGCACATAACCCCACAAACTATAATCACGAGCTAACCAACCATAAAAAAAAGCCATCTGACTGGCATCTTCCTGGACCCTTTTATAACGATAAAGAATCCTTTCATTAATCATTTGCAGTGCAGTATTTCGATTATTTCCTTTTGCTAATGCCTCCCTAGTCCCAGCATCAAATATACCTGTTTGTGGTAAACCTAAAGCTTGTTGCAGAAAAGTTACTGAGTTATTAATACCAAAATTAACAGCAGTATCAAACATAACTACAGCCAAAGCAGGATGCATGGTAGCTGACCTACTATTATCCCAATAACCTTGATAAATTTCTATCAGTTCAGCATCAGATATTTGAGTAACATCTAATGGCGGTAAGCCCCTTCGCCGTCGATAGGCATTATATTCAGTTTGCAAAATTCCTTTATAAGTTTTACCACCTTTATCTGCTGGATGATTGCTAAATCCACCTTCAAAATATAAGGTAAAAGAAAGAGCAGTTTCAAATAATTTTTTTTCGTAGGTTTTTTCAGTTCTAGCTAGAGCAGGAATTTTATGGCTAATACTGATAGGCATTCCTACTGTCAAAATAAATGAAATAATTATCAGAATTATTTGGGGTTTAAATTTAATTTTTGGTTGGGGCTGATTGAATTTTTGCCAAATCATTAAAATCTTCCTTATTTATATTATTATGTAGTCATCCTAAATCATCTGTAAAATCATAAGCCTTCTTCAAAAATAACTCCAACTTTTGTTCCTTAAGTATGATTTTTTTGCCTCCTGCCTTGAACCAGTCCATTTTTTTCAGGAATTTTTTTCAGGAATCAGATAAGATTGCTATACAATGATTCAGCCCTCAGCTATGAGCTCATTCCCTAAATAGGTTCTATAATTTATCTAATAGTTTTGTAGTTTCTAAACCGAAGGAAAAAAAGGATTTGAAGACCGAGTCCCCTAAAGCTTTTTTCACAAATCATTTAGTATTAGTATATTGCTTTTAGTGTACGATTTTTTGACAAATCATTTAGGGGTATGGGGAGCAGGGGAATAAACAGACAATATTTACCCTCTCAATATTTGGTAAATTCTACTAAGCTATCAAATGGTTATCAAATGTGATAAATTTAAAAATTTAATTTAGTGCAATAAAGTTATTCAATGAATACTCCTTCCAGTTTTTCCAGCCCACAAACTCTAAATTTTGAGACTTTGACACAACAGGCAGAACTTTACTATGCTCAAGGACAGTTATCAGAGGCGATCGCTTATTGTCGTCAGGCTTTAACTTTAAAACCTAATTGGGCCCCTACTTATGTGACACAGGCAAATATTCTACAAGCCCAAGGTAAAGTCTCTGAAGCAATTAATCTATATTATCGGGCCATAGAGCTCAATCCTGATTTATCTCAAGCTCATATTAACTTGGGAACTATGTTTTATCGTCAGGGAAAACTAGAAGAGGCGATCGCTTCTTACCATAAGGCTATTCAACTACAACCAGAGATGGCCGCTGCTTATTGGAATTTGGCCAAAGTTTGGCAACAGATGGGAAAGTCAGATGAGGCGATCGCTTCCCGACAAAAAGCATTAGAATTAAATCCTAATTTAGGTGGGGTAGAGTTTAATTTAAGCCAAGGATATATTCTAGCTAAAGAGGGCAAACTAGAGTCAGCTATTGCTATTTGGCAAGCAGCTATTAAACTTAAGCCAGACTTAGCAGAAGCTTATGGTCAAATTGGAATTTTGTTGAGAAATCAAGGTAAGTTTTCTGAAGCTATTCAAAACCTTAAAAAAGCTCTTGAAATTCAACCCGACTATGCCATAGCTCATCAACATTTATGTGGCATTATTAGAGATACTAATGATTATAAAACTGCGAGAGAAGTAGTCAATAAATATTACCAAAAATGTCAGCAAACAGATCCGATCATGACCAGGATATATATGATTAGTACTTATCAAGTATCTGGGTTAAATGAAATTGCTAAAGATCAATTTTTTGAACTAGAGACTAAACTTAAAGAAGATATAGATATTGTCAAAAAAACATTGGAACTAAAGTCTTTGTATGGAAATTTTTTATTCAGTGTTCCTTACTTAAGAGATAATATTGAAGCCAACTCTCATGTCTACAAATTAGTAGCTCAAGCTTATACTGAATTAGTTCTAAAACCTAATTCTAATCATCATCAACAATTTTCAAATTTTGAGATTAGTCAAAGTCGAAAATTAAAAATTGGTTTTATATCCAATCATTTCTGTCGGCATTCTGTAGGTTGGTGTAGTCTTGATATAATTCGTGAGTTAGGAAATCTCAATGCAGAAACATATTTATACTCAACGGAACGTTTAAAAATAGACGACCAAACTCATAGATTTAGTCAAGCTAGCACTAAATTATATATACCGAAAAAATATCCCCAAGGAGTAGCAGATGTTCAAGAAATTATTGGCGAAATTCAGCAAGATAAAGTCGATATATTAATAGATTTAGACTCTCTAAGTTTACCAATTAATGGGAAAATCTTTTACCATAAACCAGCACCTATTTGTATATCTTGGTTAGGATTTGATGCTCCTTACATATCTTCCGATAATTATTTTCTCTGTGACTGGAATACTCACCCCCATGATAGAGATAAATACTATGTAGAAAAATTGATAAGAATGGAAGATTCATTTGTGGCAGTTTCTGGTTTTGAAAGAATAGAAACAAGTAAAGCTAATTTAAGAAAATCCCAGAGAATAGGTTTAGATCAAATAGTTTATCTCTGTTTAGCACCAGGTAGAAAATTTAACCAAGATTTAGTTAATGCGCAAATTGATATTCTCAAGCAAGTTCCTAATAGCATCTTAGTTTATAAAGCATTAGGAGATGTAGAAGTATTTCAATCTGCTTATCATCAAGCTTGTAAAACTAAGGGAGTGAGTATTCATCGGATTAAATTTATGCCAAGATTTTCTACAGAAGAAGAACATAGAAGTATTTACTCTTTAGCAGATATTTTGCTTGATTCTTATCCTTATAATGGTGGTACTCATACTTTAGAAGCTTTATGGTTTAATTTGCCAGTTGTTACTCATGTTGGAGAACAATTTTTATCTAGAATGGGTTATTCTTTTTTAGAAAGTTTAGATATTAGATTAGGGGTATCATGGTCATGGGAAGAATATATTAATTGGGGGGTAAAATTAGGTCAAAATTCTAACTTACGACAAGAATACATTGATAGTTTAGTTAAGTCTAAGGACTCAGAAAATTTAGCACCTTTATGGAACTCAAAAAAATTTGCTCAGGATCTGTATGCGGTGATAGAAAAATTATTAATTGATGACCAAGAAATAATGTCTCAAACCTCAAGTTTTAGGAAAATAAAAAAAGAAATTTCGGCTTAGTCAGGAGGTACTGATAACTGATAACTGAGATGAAAAGGATTTTTTACACAGATTTATCGATGATTGAAAATCCTTTATAGTACTACCTGTTTAGGGTGTAGACATTAAGGATATCTAATAATAAAGAATAAAATAAATTATTGCACTCTTATTCATCAATTAATTCTTTTCCTCCTCCTCTTTACTGAGGTTACATGGGATGTCCCTACCTACTCACTCTTTTCTTAGAGATGTCTATTAGTAATACCCAGGATAATAAATGTTTGTTACAAAATCTATTATCAAGAAAATGTAGCAAAAATTTTGAGATTTGGTATTACTTTTAACTTTTAGGCTTTGATTTCCAGTGTTTAAATATTATAAACACTTTTTGCCCATTGAATAACTAACTACTAATGACTAAACTCAAAATACCTATATTTCATCCCGATGGTAAATTGATTAGATTATGGGAAATATTAATTGTGTCTATTACTGTTTATAATGCTTTTCTTATACCATTCAGCATCTCTTTCCAAAAAAGATTTGACGGGATATGGATTTTATTATATTTAATCGGAGACGCTATTCTAATCGCTGATATATTTCTTCGATTTCATTTAGGTTACTTTGACTATGGAGAATATATTAAAGACCCAAAAAAGATAGCTAAACGTTATCGTTCTCAACTTTTAAGTAGACATTTGATAGCTAGTTTTCCTGGAGATTTAATCCCACAAATATGGCATTCAAATTCACTATTCATTGTTGCTTTATGGAGATTACCTCGTTTATTACGCTTACCTCAATTTTATCGAGTTTTTAATAAGTGGGAAATTAATATTAATATCGATCCCACCTTAATTAGAATGTGTAAGTTATTAATATCTATTGCTTTAATTACTCATTGGGTAGCTTGTGGATGGTTTTTCATTGGCAGTTTGGAAAGTAATTTTCAAGAGTCTTGGCTAATTAAGGAATCCTTAGAATCAGCTAGTATAAGAGCCCAATATATCACCTGTCTTTATTGGGCAATTACTACTTTAACTACTGTTGGGTATGGAGATATTGCCCCGAGCACAGAAATTGAGAGAATATTCACATTAATGGTAATGTTTTTAGGCATATCTATGTATGCTTATACTATTGGTAATGTATCTTCATTAATTTCTAACTTAGATGCAGCTAAAGCCAGATATAGACAAAAGTTAGACCAAATGAAAATCTATATGCGGGAGAACAAAATTCCTCATAAATTACAACAAAAAATTGGAGAATATTATCAATATATATGGATTGAAAATCGGTACCTTAGAGATTATGATATACTTGAAGAATTACCTTATCCTTTGAAAACAAAACTAGCACTGCAATTACACAAAGAAGTAATTGAAAAAGTACCAATTTTTAAAGGGTCAACTCCACAGTTTATCGAAGAAATAGTAATGGCATTAAAACCAGAAATATTACCACCTAATGAATATATAATTCGTGAAGGTAATTTGGGAAATGAAATGTATTTTCTTAAACGTGGATTAGTGCAAGTTTTCTCAGAAAAAACTGGTTCTATATATGGAAATATGGAAGCAGGTACATTTTTTGGAGAAATTGCTCTAGTATATAAGCAACAACGTACTACATCAATTCTCACATTGACTTACTGTGAATTATTTGTTCTACACAAAGATGATTTTCAAAAAGTCTTAGAACATTATCCAGACTTTGCATCTCATGTTATAAAAATAGCTAAAGAACGTTATGAAACTAAACATCGAGAGTAACTATGCAACTATCAAAAACACCAACAATTAAATATATCAAACAACCTACTTCTCAAGTTTGGATAGACCAAGCGGTCAGTAATTTAGACATTATATTGTTAGATCATTCTCACTGTGAACGAAAGGCGGCTGGAGTAGCTTTAAATCTAATGTTTCGCTATCCTTCTAGTACCAAACTTATCAAAATGTTAACAGCTATTGCCCGTGAAGAACTAGAACATTTTCAACAAGTAAACCAGTGGTTAGAACGTCTTAATATTCCATTAGCTCCCCTGAATGCTCCTCCTTATGGAGCGGCATTAAATAGTCAAGTTCGGCGGAATGAACCAGAAAGAATGTTAGATTTATTATTAGTTTACTGTTTAATTGAAGCTCGTAGTCACGAACGTTTAGGCTTACTTGCTAATTATTGTAATGACTCTGAATTAGCAAAATTTTACCGTAGTTTAATGGCATCTGAAGCCAGACATTATGGAGTATATTGGATTTTAGCTACAACTTATTTTGAACAGAAAATTGTAGATAAAAGACTAGAGGAATTAGCAATATTTGAAAGTGAGATACTGAGTAATTTACACCCAGAACCACGTATTCATAGTTGATTAATAAGCATTTAGGAATTAGCATTTAGCATTCAGGAGTCTAAATTAATTAATTCAGTAAAAATCTTTTAAACTAGGAAGGTTTTAATTTTGACTTATGACTCTTATAGCACAAGTCAACTCCCACTCCGTTTACTCTCTAAGGGGGAAAGTTAAAAGTAATATAGAAGTAATGGTTATCAGTTAATAACTGGTGTCGAAACCAAACGTTGCGATCGCGTTTATAAAAAAGTTCTATATTAGATAGTAGATACTAGATTGTAGATTGTAGGTTTTAATTTGTATGGACTTGTATCGAAATAACCTGAACCAGGACTTAGGCATCCAAACAAGAAACTAGATTTATTGTCCTAATTATTGTCTTTTTGTGGTCATGGGAAATTTCAGACTATATCCTAGTTTCTGTATAAGTCCTACTGAACATTTTTTTCTGACTTGTGAGTTCTAAGTTTTGAGTTCTAACTTCTGATTATGTATTTACGTTATCTAATACCTTTTTTTGACCCTCAAGTCCAAACATGGGCAATAGAAGCAAGATTATTACGATGGTTGACATTTCTTTGGTTATGCATAGGTCTAGTAGTATTATTTTCTGCTTCATATGCAAATGCTGCAACAGAATATGGAGATGGTCTATACTTCTTTAAACGCCAATTAATATGGGTTTTAGCAGGAATGCTAGTATTCAATGGAGTTGTATATAGCCCCTTCTCCGGAATATTACAAAGTGCAAAAGTAGGTGTAATTCTGATGCTTACTCTACTACTTCTCACCCTGATACCTGGAGTAGGAACCACTATTAATGGAGCAACTCGCTGGATATCTCTAGGTTCAGTCATTATTCAGCCTTCTGAACTAATCAAACCTTTCCTGGTGCTACAAGCAGCTTATTTATTTAGTAAATGGAATCACCTGAGTTGGTTAGTGAGAATAACTTGGTTATTCATTTTCTCTTTGGTACTAGTATTTATTCTATTACAACCAAACTTGAGTACTACAGCTTTATGTGGTATCATCATATGGTTTATTGCCTTTGCAGCGGGACTACCTTACTTTTATCTTGGAGGTATTGCTTTAGCTGGATTTCTTTTAGCTACTATTAGTGTCAGCATTAATGATTATCAAAGAAAGCGAATTCTTTCTTTTGCAAATCCTTGGACAGATCCAATGGGCAATGGGTATCAGTTGGTTCAAAGTTTACTAGCAATTGGTTCTGGAGATATCTGGGGCCGTGGTTTTGGCTTATCTCAACAAAAGTTACATTTTCTCCCTATTCCCTATAGCGACTTTATATTTTCTGTGTATGCTGAGGAGTTTGGTTTTGTAGGAGCTTTAGTATTATTGCTCTTATTAGCTGTGTACAGTATTATTGCTCTGAAAGTTGCCTTCAAAGCTCGACTCATGGAACATCAACTTGTAGCCATTGGAGCTATGATAGCCCTGGTAGGACAATCTTTACTTAATATAGGTGTTGCTACTGGTATACTACCAACTACAGGTTTGCCATTACCACTGTTTAGTTATGGTGGTAGTTCAATGATTAGTAGTTTGCTTTTAGCTGGATTATTAGTTAGGGTAGCTAGGGAAGAAAATCAGGCAGTAGTTTTAACATTAAAAGAACGTCGTTTACGACGGGGACGTTATATACAATAAACTTTTGAATTTTTTGTATTAGGTAGAAATAGTAGTAAATTAACTGCTTGATAAAACTGATATAAAATGTCACTGGTTTAGACATTTCAATGTTTACTTCCTACTTTAACCAATTGTCCACAGCACTCTGTCTACAGGCATTCATAGGCATTGCTCTACCACCTCTTTTCCTTAGAGTTTCCTCTCTAAGCCACA
This sequence comes from Trichodesmium sp. MAG_R02, assembly GCA_023356605.1. GTDB lineage: Bacteria > Cyanobacteriota > Cyanobacteriia > Cyanobacteriales > Microcoleaceae > Trichodesmium. The sequence goes on from JAKQYE010000094.1 coordinate 19,626, forward strand.
TTGCGCACTCCTTAAAATTAAATTGATAAGTTTTATTTATCTATCCCCAGGAATTCTTTCCCTGAAAGCCTTATAGCTATGGGCATTAATTTTCACTGTCATAAGGGGTCGTAACTAATCTTCTCATAAAAAATTAGTTATTGATATTAAGTTCTACAATGAAGGTTTTTCGTATAAGTCTATTTAAAATGTAAACATATAGTCATTTTAATTTAGATGGAAACAAGTATTTCTTGCTACAACTAAAGTAAAAAGTCAGATTTCATCTGCTCAAAACTTTCACACTATCGGTAATTTTACATTTAAAGTCGGCAATTATTAATATTATTGTATTCAGCAATACAATGGGCTTGATGAAGTCATCCCTTAGAAGTCAGAAGTAAAAATTAGTAGGAGATTAAAACTACCACTAATTTTAATTCCCTAAAATCAAATTTATAGATAGGGTATTATACTCTAACTTCCCACAGACAAATACCCTATCGTTACCTAAAAGCCTTATCTCTCAAAAAATACAGGGATTAGTAAATATTGATAATGTACCCATATAAATTGTAATATTTCTTAAGAATAAATAGAGGGAATATTTACTATGGTGTTGGACGTTCTATAAGGAAAAAATTTGTTATTAAGCCTAACAGGATGTTCCAAAAAGTCCAGATTGCTTTTAGGACTCTTCCTCATATAGCGATAAGTCTAGCTTATTAAAATAAGTGAGCTAATAATTTTTCATTTAATGAAACAAAAATTTTCAACTCATAACTTTTTCTCAAAATAAATTAAAACTTTTCTTGATATCTGCCTGATGCTATTATGTGATGATATTGTTGATCATATTTGATGTATAGAATTAAGTCATAATTAGAAAAAATTATTCTGCCTTCTTGCCTCTGCCAACATCCGTGAAATCTGTGATGACAGTTGTATTATAATTTGCGTTATATATGCGATCGCATCAAAACACTCCTCAATCAAGCTAACTACAAGATTAGAGCCAGTAACAGTGGCATTCAAATATCGATATCAGTCAAAGGCATACTTTCAGCAATTTTCTTAAAGGTAACTTCAGATATAAGCTATTACCTGTTCTAATCTAGAAACAAATAAATACTGATCTATATACTCATCCAAATTTATGTCAAAGGCCGCAATAATTCTGAACGGAAATTTTGTCGAACTTGAATATTAAGATACCGTCTTTGCAGAACTTGCCATTTCTGTAAGGCTTTCTCCCGACTTTGTTTTAGTTGTATTACCAAGCTGGGAAGCACTTTGTCAATATCAGATTGGAAAATACTTTCCAGAAATTTTCTTAAAACTGCATTATCTTGAATATCACCAAGATATTCTTGAAGTTCTTTCATATCTCTTAAATAAGCCTCATAAGTTAAACCATAAAATTCAGAAAACAAACTCATCTGGTAACGAACTCCCTTAACTTTCTTGCGCAAACTATGGAGGCTTTCTTCCTCAGCATCACTAATATTTATAGCAGAGGTATCATTATTAATTTTAACAATTTGATGTTTAGAATTAGTTTTTTGTAGCAAGAAATTATTATTATCGCTTGTTTCTAAATCCTCTTCTTCTACCCCTACTAACCAGCCTGGATGAAGAAATAATTGACTGACTTGAGGTAATAATAAATCTGGTAAGACTGCTGGTATTGGTACTTGAGAAATATCTTTGTAAATTGGTTGCTCGAGCCACTCCTGGAATTTCTGCTTGAACATCAAATAGCTCTGATGTCTAAGAATTTTTTGTACTTTCTTAAAGGCGTGATGACGCTGTTTTCGCAACTTTTGCAAAGGTTTATCTAGTTCTACTTGTTCTAAAGTAGGTAAATTTGGTTTATAGCGATTTTCTAAAGCTTCTAAAAGGACGTCTAAATCCCTTAAACCTCCCAGACAACGAGCAATTTTACCAATTTTTTGATCTTGAGTAGCTTTTGGCACAGTTACAACAAATCCAAAACCTTGAGTCGCACAGCGCAAACGACGCATACCTATTCGCATTTGATGTAGTTCTTCTGGGTCTTGATCTTTAAGTACTTCTAGTTCATGTTTGAGAGTTTTCTGAAAATGTTTTTCAAATGCCAAAGATGCCCAATAACCAAGGCTATTAATTTTCGGTAATACTTGTGTAGCCATAATTAATTAAAATCCTCACTTAAGTTCAAAATTTTACTTTATTATTGTAATAATGCGACTTAAATATTTTCTGGTGGAAAAAATGCGTAAAACTAATTCTAGACAAGGGAATTAGGTCAATGGCATAAAACTGGCTAAAACCCTTGTTGCTCCATGATTTATACCTTTTTGACGTCAAAACCATTCTTCGTCTATATTTAAGCCTGTTTTTT
>JAKQYE010000095.1 GCA_023356605.1 Trichodesmium sp. MAG_R02
TGTTTATAGTATCATGTCAAGTTTTTTTTATCAACCACTTTGAGGATATTTTTGATTGAATTAATTTCAATTCATTCCCTCACTAATCACAGTCAAAAAAACTGGGAAATTTTCTGAGCGGGAAAAATAAACTGCTAATCGTGAATACTCAGAATTTTACGAACCCAAATCAACTCGAAAGGAATAGATAAATTAGAAAAGTTAAATCGGGAAATACGTCACGATAGAAAAAATGAAAAAGTCGCCTCAATCTAAATTAAAATGACTATAAGAGTTATTCGTCCTTGTAGAAACTTGATTAAGCTTGTCTCCCTGATGAATATACTACAATACTAATTCAGTTGCTTAATTGTTCAAGGAAGGAAGTATTGAAGTCAATCAACAATTAATAGCCAAAACATAAAAACTGAATGGGATAATTTAGTTTGAGTTAATTCAACCTCTCGACTTGTAGGAAGAGGAGTTTTCCAAAAAAAAAATTATTTATATCTTTAACTAAATGATTAAATAAAATATTGGCTGCTAATAAATTTCCAGCACTATTCCAATGGGGTTCCCTAAGTAAATATAAAGTGCGGTTATTTTGTTCAGTTTTAAATCTCTCCAACATATCTATATAAGGAATGCTATTAACTTCTAAAAAATTACTTAAAATTTCTTGCTGACAAGTTAAATTATAAGACTCTCGTTTTAAATCATCGTACTGGGCAAAAATTTCATTTAATAACTTATCATTAACTTGATATTCGTCAGGATAAATAGCCACTACGAATTCAATATTCCGAGATTTTAGTAATTTTTGCATCTCTAAAATACTCTGAAAAATATAGTTGATATTCTCATCCCGCTTACCTTCAAGCAAATCCTTAATATTGCAAAACTTAAGCCGACTTTTTTCTACCTGTAGAAAAGCTTTCTTAGATAAAATTCCTGGAGACTTTTCCCTTTCAAAAATTGGAGTTGACCCTAAATGTAAACTAGCAACTAGAGAATTACTTAGCAACTTGACAGAATCCTGTTTAGCCTTTTGTAGTTCTTGGTAAACTTTATATTTTTGCTGTAAAAACATTAGTAATCTAGACTTACCAATAATCGGATAACCAAGAATAACCAACTCATCTTTCTTATTTATATCTATATAGATACCATTGACAATAATTCGTTTCCTTTCTGGGTCAGCATCTCGAAAATCATTACCGACAAAAAAGCCTAGAACTACTAAGTTTGGATTATATTGTAATCCGTACTTTTTCAACATAGCTAATTGCTCACCAGTATGAGTTCCTGGATAGCCAACATTAATTACTTCTACCTGATTTTGACCATAATAATTATCAAACTTTTTTTCTAACAAAGCCGTATAATTTCTATCTTTTCCACCTGCCCAGTTAAAGGAGTCACTAACAACTAGTAGACGAAATTTACCTGGTTCTGTTTCTAAAGGATAATCTCGGTCGTTGAAGCCAAATTGATTATTACCATTTATATAAGGTCGTACTCGAAAACCTAAATCTGGGTCATATTGATAAAGCCCTTTAAATAGATACGGTTCAAAAACAATCATCAAAATTTCTACTAAGAATAGAGGTATAATTATCCATGTAAATGTTAATAATAAAAAGTTTTTGATTCTTTTGCGTTTAATGAATTGGAAATAATTCCCCATAAAATGACAACTGAGTTGTGAATTTAGGATAATATAACATACTAAAAATCTTACGACTCAGACAATAAGGTCTCAAGCTTCCTGCTGAAACTCGAGGGAAGTTCCTTTGTAAGTCTTGTATTCCGCAGGAACACTGATAACTGATAACTGATAACTGAAATGACACTATCACCTATTATTAGGCTGCTCGGGCGATCACCTCTCACCACCGAACTCTTAAATAAACTCCAACAATACCAATGCTTACAACTCAACGGCGCTCCTCGTTTACCTAAAGGTTTACTCACATCTACTCTCGCCCAACAACAACAGCAAAATTTGCTTATTGTCACTGCAACTTTAGAAGAGGCAGGGCGATGGACAGCACAGTTAGAAGCAATAGGATGGCCCAAGGTTTACTTTTACCCTACTTCAGAAGCATCCCCTTATGAATCTTCCTACCCAGAAGAAATGATTTGGGGACAAATGCAGGTTTTGGCAGACTTAGTAAGTGAGAATGCCCCAGAAAATGTAACCAGCAATGGCAACAGTAGTAATCAAGCAAAAATGGCCGTGGTGGCAACAGAGCGATCGCTCCAACCTCACCTACCTGCCGTTAAAAAATTTCAACCCTACTGCCTGAGCCTCATGCCTAGCATTACTAGTAGCTCCAAGACCTTGGGAACGACGAGGATATTAAACACAGAGATACAGATAAATCATCCTGAATCTGATGGTTTAGAATGTCTATCCTTAGATAAAAAACTTGTCCAGATGGGATACGAACGAGTGCCATTAGTTGAAAGCGAGGGTCAGTGGAGTCGGCGAGGGGATATTATAGATGTATTTCCCGTGGCCTCAGAATTCCCAGTACGCCTAGAATGGTTTGGGGACGAACTCAGGCAAATTCGGGAATTTGACCCTTCTACCCAACGTTCCCTTGACAAAATTGCCAAAATAGTCTTAACACCGAGAGATTTTAGTCAGTGGGGGTTAGGAAACTTAGAGTCAATGAGGGACTCAAAATTTGCTTCCCTATTAGACTACCTGCCAGAAAATACTCTCATTGCCATAGACGAACCAGATCAATGTGCTGCCCATGGCGATCGCTGGTTTGAATTGATAGAAGAGAACTGGCAACAACTCAACAGTTCCCGACCATTACCAAAAATTCATCGTACATTTGCCGACTCCCAGGCAGAAGTTGAACTTTTTCCCAGACTATATTTATCCGAACTCAGCAAAGAAACCAAAACTACCAGCTCAGTTCCCTACACCCTCAACCTCGCCAGTCGCCCCTTACCAGTCATGCCACATCAATACGCAAAACTGGCAGAAAACCTGCGTCAGGAAAGGGAACGTAAACATTCCGTTTTCCTCATTTCCGCTCAACCATCGCGCTCCGTCTCTCTACTTCAGGAACACGACTGTCCTGCCCAGTTTGTTCCTAACCCCCGGGACTACTCTACCATTGACAAACTGCAAACCCAATATACCCCCGTGGCTCTCAAATATAGTGGTTTAGCAGAATTGGAAGGATTTGTTTTGCCTACACTCCGGTTAGCAGTTATCACTGACAGAGAATTTTACGGACAACATACCCTCGCCACTCCCACCTATATTCGCAAACGCCGTCAACCTGCTTCCAAACAAGTAGATCCCAACAAACTGCAACCGCAAGATTATGTAGTTCACCGCCAACATGGTATCGGCAAATTCGTGAAATTAGAAAGTCTGACTCTAAATAATGAAACTCGGGACTATCTAACAATTCAATATGCTGACGGTTTGCTTAGAGTGGCAGCAGATCAACTCAATTCTTTGTCGCGACTAAGAAGTACCGATAAGAAAAAACCCCAACTCAATAAACTGACTAGTAAAACCTGGGAAAGTACCAAAAGTAAGGTTCGTAAGTCAATCAAAAAATTAGCTGTTGACCTGTTGAAACTTTATGCTGAACGTGCTCAAAAAACAGGTTACAGTTTTCCTCCTGACACTGCGTGGCAGCAAGAAATGGAAGATTCATTTCCCTATCAACCTACCCCTGACCAGTTGAAAGCAACCCAAGATGTGAAACGAGATATGGAAAGTGAACGGGCAATGGATCGTCTGGTCTGTGGTGATGTTGGTTTCGGCAAAACAGAAGTCGCCATTCGAGCAATTTTTAAAGCAGTTACCGCCGAAAAACAAGTAGCATTTCTGGCGCCAACAACAGTTTTAACTCAACAACATTATCATACTCTCAAAGAACGTTTTGCTCCCTACCCTATAGAAATAGGTTTACTTAACCGTTTCCGTACTTCTAACGAAAAGAAAGAAATTCAGCATAGGTTAGCAACAGGGGAATTAGATATTGTTGTCGGTACTCACTCAATTTTAAGTAAGACGATCCAGTTCCGGGAATTAGCTTTGTTGGTAGTGGATGAGGAACAAAGGTTTGGCGTTAATCAGAAGGAAAAAATTAAAGCACTAAAATCCCAAGTGGATGTGCTGACACTGACTGCAACCCCAATTCCCAGAACTTTATATATGGCACTTTCAGGAATTCGGGAAATGAGTTTAATTGCAACTCCACCCCCTTTACGTCGCCCTATCAAAACTCACCTTGCACCTTACGATCTTGAAACCGCCCGCACAGCAATTCGTCAAGAATTAAATCGGGGAGGGCAAGTATTTTATGTAGTGCCAAGGATTGAGGGAATTGAAGAATTGACGGGAAAATTGCGAAAAATGATTCCTGGAGCAAGAATTAATATTGGTCACGGTCAAATGGATGCAACAGAGTTGGAATCAATCATGTTGACTTTTAGTGCGGGGGAAGCTGATATTTTGGTTTGTACTACAATTATTGAATCTGGTTTAGATATTCCCCGGGTAAACACTATATTAATAGAAGATGCTCAAAAATTTGGCTTGTCCCAGTTGTATCAGTTGCGGGGAAGAGTAGGTAGGGCTGGGGTGCAGGCTCATGCGTGGTTGTTTTATCCGACTACTGCTTCTGGTGGAGTTGCGCTGACAGATGATGCACAAAAACGGTTGCGAGCAATTCAGGAATTTACTCAGTTGGGTTCGGGATATCATTTGGCAATGCGAGATTTAGAGATTCGCGGAGCCGGGGATATTTTGGGAGCAGAGCAGTCTGGTCAGGTGAATGCTATCGGATTCGATCTGTATGCGGAAATGTTAGAAGAGGCCATTCGAGAAATCAAAGGTCAGGAAATTCCTCAAGTTGATGATACCCAAATTGATTTGAGTTTGACTGCATTCATTCCTGCGGATTATATTCCAGATATAGAACAAAAAATCAGTGCCTATCGCTCGGTTGCTGCTGCTAATAGTCGGGAAGAGTTGAGTCAAATAGAAATTGATTGGAGCGATCGCTATGGTACAATTCCGAAAGCTGGTTTACAATTACTGAGGATGATGGAATTAAAACAAATTGCCAAAAAAATAGGTTTTTCTCGGATTAAAGTAGAAGGTAAACAACATGTTGTTTTAGAAACACCGATGGAGCAACCTGCATGGAATTTATTAAAAGAGAAATTACCAGGTCATTTACAATCTCGTTTTGTTTTTAGTACAGGTAAAGTTATAGTGCGTGGTTTAGGTGTTTTAAGTGCAGATAAACAGTTAGAAAGTTTAATAGGATGGTTGAGTAAAATGGAGGGTGCTTTAGTAGAAAGTCAATTTAGGGAATAGGGAGAAGGTGGAGCTCGATAAGAGTAGTTTAGAAAGCTCTAATTCATTTAAGATAGTTGTCTCCCCCTTTTTTTTTCAAAATTTACTCCAATGGTAGTGGTACATAGTAATGGTGAAAGAGATGGGGGCGTGACAATTTTTCCATATGTGGAGGGAGGGAAAAACTCAAAATAATGGTCGCAGAGTGGTAAGAATATTCCCCATTACCTGACGGGGTGAAAAGCACCTTAAAGCTATTGAGGCATAAGGGTTTAAAGGATATAAGTCAGAGTAGAAATTTGATTGCTTTTGTGATACGGGATAATCATTCTTGTTGAGGTTGAGGATGTGGGTCAGTGTACCCGAAGTAATACCCCTTTCCTTCGTTGATTTTTATGTCCATACTGAATAGTTCAATCAGTGAAAGTCAGAATTTTCCCATTTTACTTTAAGGGTTCATTTCGCGACAAGTGTATTACCTTTGGCTGATATCAGAGGCTTGAAATACTAAAGTTTATTTTTTTTATCCTCTAAAAAGGGCAGACTTGAGACCTGATTTTTTGCTCACTTCTGGAAGCGATCGCTCTAATTACGAACAATTAATGGCTGATATCCAATATCTAACCATTCATGTATAAATTTAGATTTGCTTAATCTTGAAGATAAAAAGAATAAAGAGTCCCTAATTGCTTTCCAGTCTATGAATGAAATATCATCATCGTGAGACTGAGGGACTCGACTAATTTAATATACGTTGTCCTACCAGAGAGAAGAACACCATAAGCAATGTAATTTTTATTATGAAGCTAATGAGAAATTTTGTCAACATTTTTTTTGATTTTTACTAAAAAAAAATAGTACTAACAAGATTTATACTTAATAGCAGATTTTTTGTCCCTAAAATATTATGAAAATTTAACTGTATACTTGGAAAAATTAATGACAAAATATTTCAAAAAAACCTTGACAAAATTAGAAAATTATTGAATATTAGTTGCAATAAGCATGTAATATGCTTTTAAGTCAAAAGGCCAAACATAATGACAGTTGTCATTTACCTTCAACCTTTTGCTCAAATATCAAAAACTATTGATTTGTGGACTAGCAATGGACATCTAAATTTGAAGAAAAAAAAATGACCACTATAAATAAGTGGCCAGAGCTATGTATTTTGATCATAGGTATGATACTACGATTAGCTATCAAAGAAAAGTCTTCTATTCATTTCAAAAATACAGAGTAGGACTGAGTATCAAGTCAATGGCTAGTTAACAATTAGGATCAGAGCACAAATATCACAGAAAATTAGGATCTATATTTAGGCAGTTTCCTCCCTTATACTGTCATAAATGTTGGGTTTTTTTTAGATAAATATTTACTAATATTAGTAGTATTTTTCAAGAGAAATGTCATATAGTTTGACGGGATTTAAAATTGATAATTTTCCCGAAATTCTTGCTGTGAAAGCTTAATATTCAGAATACTTAATCCCTATCAAGTACTTGTTAAATAATAGCTATGAATCTATTTCAATTATAGAGACATTGCTGATGGATTGTACTGGTAATTATTAGATGAATAAAATTTTAAATATTCTTCTAATTTTTTTGAAAAAAAGTAATTAATCATACTGTTTTTCTAATTAACTTATTTCAAAATATTGAATGTCAACAGTTACTAATTATTGTATAAGAAAATTAGTTTTTACTGTTTAAAAAAACTATTGACCATTATTCAAAGAGGCAAAATTGAATGCAAACTTATGGTAGTCCAGAGATAAAATACGATTGGTGGGCTGGAAATGCCCGCTTCGCCAAACTATCTGGTTTATTCATATCTGCTCATGCAGGCCAAGCAGCTCTAATTACTTTTTGGGCAGGAGCATTTACTCTGTTTGAAATATCTCGATATTCCCCAGATTTACCCATGGGAGAACAGGGTTTAATCCTACTTCCTCACCTAGCAACTTTAGGTTTAGGCCTTGGAAAAGGTGGAGAAGTTATAGATACTTACCCCTATTTTGTAGTTGGTATTGTACATCTAATTTCATCAGCAGTATTAGGTGCAGGAGCGCTGTTTCATACCTTTAAAGCTCCAGAAAATTTGAAGGATGCAACAGGTCTAGCAAAGAACTTTCACTTTGAATGGGATAACCCTAAAAAGCTCGGTATTATCCTAGGTCATCATCTACTTTTCTTAGGATTTGGTGCTTTATTTTTAGTAGCCAAAGCTATGTATTTTGGTGGGCTTTATGATGCGACAACTCAAACAGTTCGTTTAGTAACAAATCCCACTCTCGATCCACTAGTAATATATGGATATCAAACTCATTTTGCTAGTGTTAATAGTTTAGAAGACTTAGTTGGAGGCCACGTTTATGTGGGATTTCTTCTGGTTTTAGGTGGTATTTGGCACATTGTCAAGGAACCTCTTCCTTGGGCAAAACGGGTTCTCATCTTCTCTGGTGAAGCAATTCTTTCTTATTCTCTAGGTGGAATTGCTTTAGCAGGATTTGTTGCAGCTTATTTCTGTGCTGTTAATACTTTGGCTTATCCTGTAGAGTTTTACGGTCCTGTTTTGGATATTAAGTTGGGAATTGCTCCTTACTTTGCAGACACTGTAGAGTTGCCTAATGGTGCTCATACTGCTCGTTGTTGGTTGGCAAATGCTCATTTCTTCTTAGCATTCTTTTTCTTACAAGGTCATCTCTGGCATGCTTTGCGAGCTATGGGTTTTGACTTTAAGCGTGTGGAAAATGCTTTGAATGGGATAGCAGAAGAATCTTAATCTGATAAGTTTTGAGGGTTGGAATTTTTAAGTGTGATTTGGGAAGACTCCAACTCTCAAACTATATCTCTAGAAAACTGACAGTAGGGACATCGTAGACAGTTCCCCTGAAAGTTATTTGAGAAACGAAAAATTACTGTAATAGAAAACTTGGCTTTAAGGCTTGACAATTTAACCCTAGTTATGAGTAAATGTAAATAGTAAGTAGAAATATTTCTCATTTATCTTAACAGAATACTATAAGGTGAGCAAAATGACAGCACAGACCAAAATATTATATATATCCAAAAATGAATATTTAGCCTAAGAATTACAAGGGTTTGAGATTAATCTATCACGTGTGTCCACTTTGCCAACCACTATTGAGTCTGACTGAGATGGAGTTTGCTATATATTTCTAATTTAGCTTTCGTTCCTTCAACACCACCCAGGAGTAGCTTAGAGGGCTAGTGACTGTTGGCTATAATCTGATGTAATCTGTAGTAATCACCGATTATCTATTTTGTGCTAATTGGATTTAGAGCTGAATTAGATCCGAATAGTTAACAATAAGGAATATGAAGTTATACCTTGTTTTCTTTTTCCAAGTTATTGACAAAAATTCTCATCTTATTCCCAGAGTATTAATAAATAGATTTTGAGTGTAGCATTTAGGTATCACTTCAAACGAAAATAAAAATTTAAGAATAACTATTTTTAATCAGATAGTCTTTTGATTCTAACTACTATGTAATCAAGCAATAAGTGATTTTCAATTGTCACATATAGTGTTTACACTACTTTGGAGATAAAGGTTTAAGGGGAATATACTCCCACCATAAGAGTTTTACTGTTGACGCCTTATAAATCATTTGTCTTTGATATACCTGAAAAATAATTAATTGCTGATATCAAGCGTTATCAATGTTCATTACAAATACTTGGAGTGTTTTTGATAACCAATAGCTAGCTAGACTGAGCTGTTATTACACTTTTTACACTAAAGCAATTCTATTCTAGGAAATATGCATTTGATTTAACCATTTTTGTTGACTAAGTTATTCAAACACATTCTTCTTTCCCAAATCAATCAAAATGTGATAATGCCTTGTGTATTAAGACAAAAAACTACTACTACGGAGGTAAAAATGTCAAAAATTGGTCTTTTTGTCGGTAGCACAACAGGTGAAACTGAAGAAGCTGCAGAAACGACTCAAGAAGAATTTGGTGGTGAAAATGATGTCAATCTCGAAGATTTCAATGATTATCAAAATTTAGTTATTGGCAGTCCGACTTGGGATATTGCTGAACTACAAAATCACTGGCGAGGCTTTCTTGACGAAAATAAACTGCTAGAGAAGATTGATTTCAAGGGTAAAAAAGTTGCCTATTTTGGTACCGGCGATCAAGTAGGATGTGCTGATGATTTTCAAGATGCCATGGGTATTTAAGAGACAAAAATCACTAAGTAAGGAGATACTACTATTGGGCATTGGCCTAAAGATAATTATGAGCACAATGAATTCAAAGCAGTCAAAGATGGGAAGTTTATCGGTTTAGCTCTAGATGATAATAATCAATCCGAGTTAACAGAAAAACGGATCAAAACATCGTTAGAACAACCGAAAAAAGATTTTGGGATTTGAGTCTGATTAAATCAGAAAATCAGCAAAGATATCAGATTTGACTACAGTTGATTAAATCAGAGAAATTCCTTTAACTTTCAAAATTTTAAATTATCATCTACTCAAAGGTACTATTTATTTATTGGCACCTTAATAACTTAGGAGAACGAAAAACAATGTCTAAAATTCCAGATATATTATGGTTAAATACTAGCCCTAGTCTAAAAGTTTTTAATCAAAGATTAATTCGTTACTTATCGAGAAAAGTTTTAATTGCAGAATGGGATTATTTGCAAACTCCCGACGAACCTTGTCTGCTAGATATAGCCGTAACTTTACTTCATGATTATCTCAAATCTATAAATAGACCTATTCATCTTATTGGTCATAGTACAAGTGGATTAGTAGGATTAATATATGCCCGTAAATATCCAGAAAGAGTCAAATCTTTAACCTTACTATCTGTAGGTGTTTATCCCACAGTTGATTGGCAAGCACATTATTATGTACATCGCCATCTTTTACCTTGTAGTCGTGAAACAATTTTGAGGAATATGGTAAAAAGCTTATTTGGTGAACAAGGTAGAAAAGTTACTCAAAATTTAGTTAAGATATTGGAAAGAGATTTAGATTTATCTCCATCTCCTCATTCATTATTAAAACGCCAAAGTATGGTTCCAAGAGAAGTTTCTGTACCTTTAATGATATGTGGCAGTTGTGATGATACAATCACCGATCCTAATTTAATTCAAGGATGGCAACCATTTTTAAAATCAGAAGATCGGATTTGGGAATGTCCTGAAGGTGGTTATTTTTTCCATCATTTTTCACCTCTAAATGTAGCACAACCACTTTTAGAATTTTGGCAGGAAAATAGCTTTGTTTTATCGAATGTTACTATCCCACAAGCAATAGCAAGTTAAATGAAGCAATAGCAAGTTAAATGTTCTATTAGACTTCTCCAGAAAAAATCATCAAATCCTTACAATGAGTTATCATAAGTATGTAGCAACTAAAACAGAGTGGGGGAAGCAGTCTCGTGTCAGGCCTAATATTTCATTCTATAGTGTCTATGACGATTTTCAGCCGGATTATAATACGGTTCAGTTAAGGATTTTTTTTGCTAGTCTGTAATCTTAAAAGCTCATAATTCTGATTCCATACCATAATAGTTTTAGTCTGATATGAGCCCTATTGGATTATATACAATATATTTAGTTATCCCTTGATTTTTTGGTTAGTTATACTACTACTTCTAACTAAGAATTTTTCACCAAACATTAATTCAGTATAGAGTTAAAACTATGATGAATTTACTTTCTGAAGAGATACTTCAAAACCTAGGTCGTATCTTTTTTATGATTGGTATTCTCTTACTAATTACTATAGGTTTGTATAATTTTTACTTAACGTTTAAATCAGGAATAAGTTATGTAAAACGACTGCATCAAATTCCCTGTAGTCGCTGTGTGTTTTTTACAGGAGACTATCGTTTAAAATGTACGGTACATCCTTATAGCGCACTCACAGAAATAGCAATAAATTGTAGTGACTATGAAGCAAATAATAATCAAAAAAAACTAGCCTTACAAGTCAGTAGAGCGAATTTACCATGCTCCCATACCAAAGCTAAAAATCCAGCAACTCATAATTAACTTACTCAAAAGTAATTACCTAAAAAGTAACTGTTGCATAGTAAAGAATGTGTAGGTATTCAGATATTACTAAGCAATAATGCCATTCCTCAAAGTTTTTTCTATATTTTATTGAGCAAGAAACTCAGCCCCAACTCTTCCCAGAAGGGAAAGTGGGAGAATGGTAAAAATAAAAACAATTAACGCCCTACTGACTCTTTATTATCAAAATAAAGTTATGTATTTAATAGTTATCACTTTATAATTGAAGTAGCGCCTAAATATATAACTATAGTCATTTTAATTGAGATTGATACAAGTATTTCTTGCTATAACTCGCGTTTCAGGAGAAAAAGTTTTCCACTCTTATTTGAAATAACTATAATAACTAATAACTAATATTTTGTTCATTATTTAATTTTTTTTTGAATTTTCCTTATTAATTCTTCTAACTCCGCTTATCCTTACAGCGCTTTTCAGACTGATAAACAATATCGTCACAACTAACACCTTGTAGAGAGGTTCCATGGAATGTCCCTACTGTGGTCTACTAAAATAAATTTCGCTGTAATGGGATAACTAATAACTAACTACTAATAACTAATTACTGATAGCTAAATATTTACAAACATATAAGTTATGCAACATAAAAAGGAGAAGACCAGTGACCTTAAATTCAGTAATTTCTGCATCCCCTAAATTAAAGCATCATCAATTTAAACGCCATCAACTAATACCATTGACAAATGTATTATTATGGCGAATAGATACTGGAGTAGTTCGTACTCTAACCAAAAATGAAGAAGAAAATATCATTACTCTAGGATTTTGGGGTCAAGGAGATATTGTTGGTCAACCTCTATTTCCTTTTCATCCTTATCAAGTTGAATGTTTAACTATTGTGCAAGCAAGTATTTTACCAAAGGGTTATTTTTATACTCAAGAAGTAATGCTTTCTCACATTCAAAAAAACCAAGAAATATTGAAAATTCTTCATTCTCGAAAAATTAAATTACGACTTCTGAGATTATTAAACTGGTTAGCGGATAGATTTGGAAATCAATTACCAGAAGGGAAAGTACTTGATATTCGTTTAACTCATCAAGAAATAGCTGACACTATTTGTACCAGTCGTGTTACTGTTACACGACTACTAAGTGAGTTGGAAAAGGAAAATAAAATTGGCTGTTCACAAGGTAACTATTTAATTCTTTTTAACTAGCTATCAGCTTTGATTAGTTCAGAATTAAAAGACTGGCGTTCCTAGACTTATTCAGGTCTAGGAGCAGTTAAAAAATAATCTAATCTGAGTACTGACTGCTTATATTATCAGTAAAAAGATAATTTGTCACCTGTTGTAAAACTTGTAGTCCTTTCCTTGCATTTTGAATAAGTTGCAAAGCAGCAATTGGTTTTCGAAACATAGCGATCGCTAATGGTAAGGGCTCTAAATTTCCAGATGATGTTATAGCGCAAGAGAGATCGGGAAGGTCATGATGAGAGTCATCGCTTATTACCCTCACCATCGCCACCGAAATAGATAACTTAGCAAAGAAATTAAGGATAGCAAAACCTTCCATATCTACTACTTCTGCCCCAGTATTTTTTCCCAGTAATTGTTTTTCCTCCGCCTTATGGATTAGACGATCGCTAGTTAAACTTCTTACTAGAGAGGCTCGTTTCTGTAAATAAGTTTGCAACTTACCAGTTAAAACATCATTGCACTTTTGCTGAAGTAACTGAGACTCATGAAGTAAAACACACTCATCATAAATAACTACATCTCCGGGCTGATACTTACTGCAGAGACTTCCACACAACCCCATAACTAATATTTTTGATGGTTGCTCAGAACAAAAATCCTGTCTTTTTTGCCACTTATCCAAATAGCGACTAACAGATGTAAGCCCTATTGGTAGAGGTAATAATTTTGGAGGTACAGATAACCTATGGCTAAGACCATGCCTCACAGAATTTAATTCTGGCCCTTGAACAACTAAAATTGTATCAATCATTTCCAAAATACTATCCGTGAAAAAAGAATGTACTGAAAAGATCCATATTGATCATAAATGTTTAAAAATAGCAGCTTTAATTCATTTAAAACAGTTATTCCTATCATTTCCCCCCTTTTTTTTCAAGATTTACTCCAATTTCGATCTGACCTAGGGATGTTGCATGCAACATCCCTACTATTTATAACAAAAATTTCAATCCGGTTATACTAAACTTACCATTACTTATCTACCTATGTAGGAATTGCATAAGCTTTGGAGCTAGGTTCAGTATTTCACACATATACTACTTACTGTAGTTTGTAACTTATCTACGACCTAGGCAACGAACATCTTAAGCAAGCTCAAGCTATTATATAGTTTTCCAGGTTACAGGGCTTTTCATATGAGTAAACTACAAAAGTGTAAAATGTGACTAAAGACAAAATAGTTATCTAGAGCGATCGCTCTTACAAAAAATAGCCAGACCATATTCACCAGATTTACGTCTTCGTGTGATTAGAGCCTATCAAAATCAAGAAGGTTCTCAAGGTCAAATAGCACAAAGATTTCAAGGAACGTTTGACTTTTGTCCGTAATTTATTAGGGCATTATCGAAATACAGGAGGTATGAATCCAAAACAACATGGAGGAGGGCCAAAGACTAAAATTCAGAAGAATTTTGATTTTTTAATTAAGCAGAAAATTCAACAAAAACCAGATATTTTATTTTGTGAATTATGTCAGTATTTAAAAAGTAAGACAGGAGTAAAAGTTAGTATATCAACTATACAACACCTCCTAACACAAATAACCTTCTAATAAATAATCACAACCAACAGTACGCATACTAACATTTTCTAACTCAAAAGCCTCCGTCATTCGAATTAATCCTAAATCCCCAATAGGTGAAGGTGCTATTTCCCCACCGATAATTTTCGGAGCAATAAAAGCCCAAATTTTCTGTACTACACCATCAGCGATCGCCCTCGCGGCTAAAATTCCCCCACACTCCCAAAGTACAGAAAGAAATCCGCGATCATAGAGATTAGACATTACCACTGCTGGAGTTAAAGTCGAGGTTGCCAGCACTTCTACCCCTTTTTGCCTCAAATATTCCTGAAATTCTAGATTAGAATCTATTTCTGTAAATACTAGAGTTCTAGCTTCACTGACATCCCATAAATTAGCCTCAGTGGGCAAATCTAAACTACGACTCATAACCACCCGCAAAGGATTATCAGCTTGAGTGCTGCGACTAGTCAAAAAAGGGTTATCTCGTCTAACGGTATTACCTCCAATAATCACAGCATCACAAGCAACCCGTAACTTATGCACTTCACTCCGTGCCTCCTGAGATGTCACCCATGCACTATGGCCTGTAGTAGTAGCAATTTTGCCATCAAGAGTCATCGCATATTTCAAAATTCCAAAAGGATGATGGTAAAGCATTCGGTGAATAAAAGCTTCATTCAGTTCACGACATTCGGCCTCTAATACTCCCACCACTACTTCCATACCAGCATCCTGCAACTTGGCTACACCAGCACCTGCAACCAAAGGATTAGGATCAATCATTCCAATTACTACCCTTGCTACACCTGCTGCAATCAAAGCATCTGTACAAGGTGGTGTCCTTCCATAATGATTACATGGTTCTAAATTAACATAGGCAGTAGCTCCTCTAGCTTTTTGCCCCGCTTCTGTGAGAGCAAAAACTTCGGCATGAGGATGACCAGCCCCTGGATGAAATCCCTCACCCAGGATTTGGCCATTTCCAATAATCACACAACCCACCAAAGGATTAGGAGCAGTATGACCCAAAGCACGTCGGGCAAGTTCTAGACAATGAGTCATAATTAAACGATCAAGCTGATCTTGATTTTCAATCTCATCAAATTTCAACATCTTCAGATTTTTACTTTCAAGTTAAACATTAGACATCTCCAGAAATTATAACGAACTCGAATCCCTAATCCTCTAAATGTTAGCCTCATGGGACAAAGTAGTGGCGCATCAACCTGAAAATAGTATCTTCAGGACTTACGCAAAGAAACCAGGTTTTGACAGTAAATCATTGTTTTAACACATAAATATCTACGAGAAACCGGGTTTCTCAGTTTGCCTGGGTAAGTCCTGTTGCTGATACCAATTACATTCCCCCTCAACTATCCGTTCATCGCGATCAATATCTAAATAGGTATACTCATGGATAATATCTATCAATTAGAACTCACAAATTTATTTATAGAGCTCGCATTATTAGTTATTAAAAAGTTTAAAATAGAGACCATTAATGCTCACTTAGATTCAACATCATTTCATAGTTTAAATTCTTAACAGCTTATCTAGTTCCTGGATTTCGGTTTAAACTATAGTTATAGTTAGTTCTTTTGCCTCCGTTTTCCAATGCATAATAATTATGAACAATTATCTTCTTTATCATAAATTTAACGCTTTTGCCAAGGAATAATATGATCTTCAGCTAATGTTTGAGAAACAATAATCGCTCCATAAAGATTCAGATGGCTAGGGTCTGAAAAGTTATCGTAAGCTTCTGGCCATGCACTTCCTAAATTTCGAAATATAAAATTAGTATATTCCCAAGATAACTCTTGCATATATTCCTCAAATTCTTGTTCATAAACAGTTCGTACTTCATCTAAATATACTTTAGTTAAAGGCATATTTACAAATACAAAATTCACCCCTATTGACTGAGTATACCGTAGTAAATTTTTCAGTGCAGTAGTTTGTATTCCTATTAACTGAAACTCAGCATAATCAGCATCATAGTTACCAGAAACTTTAGCATAATTTTGATAGTAATTTTCCGGCTTAAATTTAATCGAAATAGGTAGAAAACCATTGGCTTGAAATTGTTTTAGGATATCTTCTGTCATCAAATTCTGGTTTTCTTGACTATGTAAAAAATCCCAACTTTTCGGATTATTTATAATTGATATAATCAACTTTTTTAGGTAGTCACGCTGCTGATAAGTAAGGGATATTTTTTCAATTTTTTTATTTAAATTTTTCAATATTTGCTGATACTTATTAAAACTATAATTAACCGATATATCTGATCTACTATTCCCAATTATCAATGTGCCATCATCTACTTGTTTATAACCTTCAGAACTAGCAATAATATCAAAAGTTCTATCAACTCTGCCACTATTCAGAGCACGAACTCCATCAGCAAAAATAATTAATTTTGGCAATTGTTCAGGTGTTAAAATCCGACGTACAATCAAATCTACTACTTGAGCAGTTGCCCCATTTACCCCAAAATTATAAATTATTAAATCTGGATATCCTGAAGTTGCCAAGCTTTCTGCCAGCACTTTTGGGTCTACTCCTCTCAAAGCTCTAGAACTGCCGACTATTAAAATATCTGGTGTTTTTTTTTCTACTTCTAAATATTTTTGATAGCGAACTAACTGTTCATCTAATTGCAGACTATTAAAAGTAGGATAAGCCTTTAAATCTGAAGTTCCATTTTTATCTACAATCTCTTCTATAGGAGTTCGACAACTTCGACCTTGACAAATATTTCCATACCGAGAAATACCTGGAACTTGCTTTAATATTTTACCTACTCTTAAATCAGTTTGAACTGTTAATAAAATCCCCAGAGTAGCATAAGCAAAAGCAGCAACCCATTTACCATAACTGCTAGTATTGTATTTTAATGAATTACTTATTTTTGTAGAGTCTTCTTCATTAGGAATAAATAAACGAGAACCAATAAGTAATTGTTGGATACCTGTACAAAGTTTTGTGGCAACTGCGTACCTGTGAGGCGCTAAAAGTTTTGAGTCAGTTTGTTCAGTCATTTTTGGTGCTAACTTGAGGAAAGCACGATCTGCCTTTTTACCCAATAAAAAATCCATTTCCCCAGAAGCAGCAAACTCTGGAGGTTTTTCAGAATGTCGGCTATTTTTCGTAGTAAAATTAATACCGTAGCGCCATAAAGGTAATTTTTGACCAGCACGACGACCGTAAACCCTTACCCCACTAACTCTAGGAATTTTCAGTTGGCGTAAGAAATTAGCAATAGTAGGTCCTACTTGAGAGAGAGAAGGGCAAGTAGGAGCTTCACTCATAACATGTAATAATTCTTCCTTGGATAATATTAATACCCGGATACCACCTGTTTGCAGTCTTTGTTCGAGGTTAGGATTAAGTAATTTATTTAACAAGAAACTAATCGCTTCATGGTTTCCTTGACTTGCCAAAACCTTAGCACTTGCAGATAGATCAGGATTTTCTGATGCTGGCAAATTTAACCAGTCTATCCATCGAGGAGACTCGTTGATTTTGTAGTTACTTTCATTGATTGTACAACCATATATGGTAGCAGCTTTGATACCTCTTGGTCTAATTGTAGCTAATGTAGAAGCGATCGCTACTTTTGTTTTCTGTTGATCTGGATATGATTGATAGGAATTATGAGTATTAGTACAAAATAAATGTAAAGTTGATTCTTTGAGGGTCGCTCGAATATCCACCGCCAGGGTAGCCAGCTTTTGTTTAAGCAACCGTTCAATTGCAATCACATCCCCCCAACTCCCCCATTCTTGTAGCATCATATCGGGTGGAGTTAGATCTACCCGCAACATCCAGTCAGGTGACACCTCACCCTGAACGAGTAGAGAAATTAAAGCTTCATGGAAATCTTTAAGTTTTAGCTCTCGTAGCTTTTGGGTGATTGGTTCCGCTAACAGAGATGGATCCGGACTATAAGCTGCCTCACAGGATACCCATAATATTTTTTGAGTTTTTAATTTAGGATTTTTAACAGCATTCTCTGATTGTGAAGTTGTTTCTGTTAATTTTCCCTTAAATTGTCTTTCTCGAATAGTAACATTTACACAAACTCCCAACTCCCCTAAAATTTCACTCAGATAACTAGCAATTGCATCTGGATGACTTAATTCAGCTAATCTTTGAGAAGAAACTGTAACAGGAGAATGAATCAAAGATTGATCTGATTCCTTAAGTTTATCTAACTGTGTTTCTAATTTAGACTTTTCTGGTTCAGTAATAGAAAAGGTCTCTAAATCTAATTTTGAAGATAAAAGGTAATGATTATTTAATGTGTCATTTTTCCAAATAATATCCAGCTCAGAAGTAGAGAGCAATTCTGAGGCAATATTGTGATCTATGTCCAGTTGAGAAGATTGTCCAACACCAATCGTTAATTTTTCTTCAGGTAAAGTTTGATGGCCATAATGATTTTGTAAATATTTTTGAGGAGTAGGATTAGTAAAAGTAGATTTTAGATGGAAATTAGTTTCTGAATTATCAGAATTAGAAGGAGCATTTGTCCCCTGACTTTGAGTTGCTACCTTATTACCATCAAGTTTTACTGTCCAGTCAGGTCGCCTGCGTCCCAAAGTCCGACCACACAGAAACATCTGGTAAATCCTAGGTTGACTAGGAGGAAGTAAAGATTCTATATCGATCTGACTCAGTGCCTGGGAAAACTGGGCAAGTGCAAAGCTCATTTCGGGACATTTTTCTGCTTCACAGAGAATATGTAGATGATTGCCTCGCAATCTTACCTGTACCTGTACTTCTGGAAGTCCCAAAGCTTCCTTAGCCCAAATTTCTAGGGGGGAGCTATTTTCGGTCAATATTGTTTTATTCCCTTTCATCTTCTCTATTAGGCCTGGAGATTCTCCTGAAACTTGGATTCCTGGTTTGCGTTCTGCAACCCTGGGCGTTCCATGTCCCAAGGGCAAAATATTGAATCCCCTTAAATTAAACACCTTGTCTAATCCAGAGGTAGTTCTATACCATTAAATCAGGGATTATAACGGGAACCTCAAAAGAAAAACATAGCACTCACCAGGATACTTAGGGCATTCTCGTTATTCTCAAATATAGTCTTTGCTGGGAATGTGCGGGGTAATAGCTATTTGCCCCTACTCCCAAATTCTGACTTCTGCTATAACTTTACCCAAGTTTCGGAAGTTTCTTACTTTCATTGTTTGACCAATTTTATCTCCTTTACAAACAGGAATTTTGGAGTCCGACTTCTCATTCAGGACATATCAATTCCCGGAAATAATGCTATACTTAAAGTATAACTGAAATTATTAAATGTTATCATTAGAATATTGCTGAAAATATCTTATGGGTAAAAGTACAAAATAATGAATGAGAAAGGTTTAACTGTTTATTTTTCTACTTTTTTCTCTCTCGACTACTAAAAAAAATCTCTAGTTTTTTGATTTTAATTTCGTCATTTTATGTAGCTCCTAGTAAGGGAGCTTTACGGAATTGATATTTATCAGATTATAGATTTATTCAGCAGACCATAAATAAGGTTTAGTAATGTTTTTAAGATTTATAGATATTAAGCCAAGATATCTTTAGCCTAAGAGTCTGACTCCAATTAATAGATATCTGCAGAAAAGGTTCTCTTAGCCAATGCCACACCACTCCAAAATCAGCATTTTTACAGGGAGAAAGAGAGGTCTAATCAGGGATATCAAATAATACTGTAGTTAAATAATAATCTGTCCATTCTGGTCCAAAAGCTTTTTCCAAAACTCGGCGGGTTTTGTCATTCTGTCTCTGTTGAATAGAATAATGACGTTGAGCCCTGAGAATTTCAAGTTGTTGTTCTGGAGGAACAGGTTTTTGGGCGATCGCTTGTTGGCAATGTATTTCTAGGTAAGATTCCACTATCGATAGAAATTTTTGTTCTTCCTCTAAACCAGTTGGTCGTATAAATAGACAAAACTCTGAAAATATTTCCCCCCATTCTGGCAGTTGCCGAGGATGAGAAAATTCTTTGATTGGTAAAGTTTGGAGTTGATAATTGTATACTTCTGGTAGTTTTCTTTCAAGGCTTAGGGGTGAGAGATCAACTACTGCTGCACTTATTTGGCCTCTTGCCCCCACTAAGTCTGTACCAAATATAGGCAAAGGATAACTTATTCTGGGAAACATAACACAGTGCAAGATATCTAGTTTTGGGCCTATGCTTGCTAGTTCTAGATGTAGCTTGCGAAACTGTGGAGTCTGATAACATTTATTTTCTATTGTTAGTTTTTCTCCTTCCAAACGGCCTTCTACATAGCCTAGCTCTGCAGGTAGATAATACGGTTCTAGGTTTAGGTGTCGCTGCCAAACTGCTTCTATAGTATCTGCCAGTTGGCAGACTAGGGGATTTTGTTGTTCTCGTAGAGATCGAATTGATGTTTTTAACATTCTCGTATCAGGGTTAGTTAATTGAGTTCTTCTTATATTTGCTTTTTTTAGGGACTTGCATAAAAATCAAGTACCAGTCAAACAAGCTGTACTCTTTATTGTTACATTAATAAACTGCAAGTCCCTTACTTAATAAAGTTTCTATATCATTAGAATCCCACAGTTCTGTATTATTATTCAAGCTAAAAGCAAAAAGTCCAAACTGATTACTCCCTTATGTATTTAGTTTCTAATCTTCTGATTTGGGTTTTGTAGTTACTATCTTATTAAATTTCCTGATTACAAACATGAGTCCAGAGTGATTAACCAACGTCCCCTGTCATTTTTGGGCCACATCAATGATGGTCCAATAGATAGCAGATTATATGGATATCGCTACATAACATATTGGGGTTGTTGAATGTGTTAATTCTTAATATTATTTATTTTAATTTTCCTAAAAACTAAATTATTTCTCAATTATACTTTCAGTCGGGCTTATATCATATGATAAATGCCAATCAAATCTCACCTATGTTTACAATATTAGAAGTGATAAATAGCTATTAAGTAAAGTTTGATTACATTAACTTGCATAATTGATTAATAGTGCTAAATTATAAATATGAGGAAGTAAATAAACTTCTTCGATAAATGTACAAGATTTGAAATCATAACTTAAGGAGGTAACAAGCAGAACTGTTTAGTCTATTGATAGTCCTTCTCTCTATTCAGATGCTAACAGTAACTCCTTTGTTTTGTCAAGGGCTGATATTTTCTCGAGGTTTAATATCTTGGGAGTAATAATTTCTCGGGTTTGTATTTGAGTTTTACTCCATTTCATATTCACTAAAGTAGAGAAAATAACTTTTAGCAACTCAGGAGGTTACATATCTGTTAGGTCCAATAAAATTTGTGTCATTGTCGTTAAATACTAAAAATCAACACCTAGATACAAAACTGATACTTCTTTAAGGTGGAAAAAAGGGAGCAATGTAACTACAATTAATGACTTAGTGCATCTCCAGATATAATCCTAAAAAGTAAGAAGGAGGTCACTCGGTGAGTAAAGCTTAGGTGTTGATTTTTGAATGATAACTTAAGGAGGTAACAAGCAGAACTGTTTAGTCTATTGATAGTCTTTTTCTCTATTCAGATCCTAACAGCAACTCCTTTGTCAAGGGCTGATATTTTCTTGAGGTTTAATATCTTGGGAGTAATAATTTCTCGGGTTTGTATTTGAGTTTTACTCCATTTCATATTCAGTAAAGTAGAGAAAATAACTTTTAGCAACTCAGGAGGTTACATATCTGTTAGGTCCAATAAAATTCGTATCATTGTCGTTAAATACTAA
>JAKQYE010000096.1:0-16419 GCA_023356605.1 Trichodesmium sp. MAG_R02
TTTATTGTATCATGGCTAATATTTTCGATCTGGAGAGTGCGGCGTAGCGTTATAGTAAAATTTGTGTGAGATTTAAGTAAATATTGACAGTAGTCAACAAAATTAAAATTCATATTTTTGAACTAATATAATCCTGTCATTATCATCTAATAATTAAAGCTTTTTAGCAAGTTAATTTAATATTTTGTAACCTTGTTTAAAGATACATTAAAAGTAATATCTATCTGAAAAAAAACTAATTATAGTATGGAGAATTTTATGTCGACAGTACGCTATATATAGCTTACCTGCGTAAGTCCTGTACTAGTTAATATACCTTGGGCTATTCCCTTATTAGGATACGGGGTTCCGACGATATTTCTGTTTTTTATAAAGGCAAGCTCAACTCTTTTAAAGTCAAAAACCTTTGTATATGTTTTCCCTTACTTTCTAATTTTATTGGTAGGGGAAAATAATTACTTAATTTTGATATCTGTACAGTTTTATATAGTTATCTTAAATAAGACTGAAACACTTTTTATACTTAAACTTAGTTATAATAAGAAATATTTGTCTCAACCTAAATTACAGTATTTTTGATGTCGGTCGACCACAGTAGGGACGCCCTTATGCAACGTCCCTACAAGGTTTTGGTTATGGCGATGTAGTTTATCAATTTGAAAAGCGCTATAAAATAACTATAGTTATTCTGAATAAGAGTGGTACGATATAGAGAGTAAAATACAAACACGAATAAACCATTTAAAGAATGTCTTACAGTCTCCCCTACTTCCCTTCCACAGTCGGGGTTATGGGTAGGTCTCCTGCTCCTTAAAAAACTTAGAGAGCAAACCCTAGGTATAGGTTAGCTCCCCTGGAAAGAGTAAATATAGCTCCCAGAGAGGGTGCAGGTGATATAAACCTGACTTCTCGACTCAGCTATATCTTATTCAAGAACTCCAAAGTATTAACTTCTGAGATTGACTTTAAGTTTATCAACCAAAGCGTCTCTAACTTTTTGCTGGAGAGGATCAATATCAGCATCACTAAGAGTTCGATCGCCAACTCGGTAAATTAACCGAAAAGCTAAACTTCTTTGACCATCAGGTACATTTTCACCCTGATATTCATCAAATAATTCGATAGACTCCAATAACTTGCCAGCAGCTTTAGAAATTACCTGTTTAATCTCATCCACTGATACGGCAACTGGTATAAAAAAAGCAATATCTCGATCAGCAGGAGGGAAAGTAGAATAGCTACTAAACTTGCGTATCAAAATATTTCCTTGAGTTATTACCGAAACCAATACCCCTAAGTCAAGTTGAAAAACATAAACCTCATCTGGCAACTCTTGCTCTTGTCGCAGTTGAGGATGTAGTTGCCCAAAAATGCCGAGATATTTACCTTCTACCCATAATGATGCTGTACGACCTGGATGCAGCATAGAATTTTGGGAGCTTGCTTTGTACTCCACTCTCAAATAGAGTCGTTCAAAAACCTGTTCTAAAATACCTTTAGCTTCAAACCAACTCAGAGGTTGTTCCTTACCACCTCGAGTCCAACTTTTGCTACTATTACTAATAATTCCGGCGATCGCTTCTGCTTCTTGATATTTTTCTTCTTCTCTCCAGAATATACGACCTATTTCAAACCCATTTAAGACTCCATTTCCTTGTTCCAGGTTATATTGAAAAGCATCAATAAGTCCAGTTAGAAGTTCTGTACGCAAAGCAGAATATTCTGTAAATAGAGGGTTAGCGATCGCTATTTGATTTTCCTCTCCTTGCTTAACCAAAGAATAATGCATCAATTCTGTTAACCCCGCACCCCGCAAAGCACTGCGAAGACTACGGAGTACCAACTCTTTTGATGGCAAATAACCTGCTGCACTTTTACTTGGTAGAGTTTCACAGAAATTATCGTAGCCGTACAACCTTGCAACTTCTTCGATCAGGTCTATTTCTCGTTCTAGGTCTCGGTAACGATAAGGAGGTACTATAACATTCCATACTACTTCTTCTTTAATTTTAATTTTACTCAACTCACATCCTAAAGATTTCAGAATACCTTCAACTTCTTCTGGTTGTAGAAAAGACTCATATAGAGTATCTTCTGATGGCTTAAGTGGCCCTAAAATTGCATTAATGCGGTCGAGACGGAGGGATAATTCACGGGTTGCTGAGATACTATCTGCCTTGCTAGCAAAAGTGTCTTGACAACTAACCTTTCCTCCTGCTAATTCAGTAATTAAATGAATAGCGCGACGACAAGCTAATGCTAATTCTGCTTGATTAACACCCCGTTCAAATCTAGTAGAAGCTTCTGTGCGTAGGCCTTGAGTTCGAGCTGAACGACGTATGGTAATAGGAGCAAAAATTGCTGCTTCCAATAAGAGGTTTGTCGTGTTGTCCCCCACCTCAGTTTCTTCTCCACCCATTAATCCTGCTAAGGCCACTGGTTGATCATTGGCCGTAATTAATAAAGTTTCAGTTTCCAAGTTTCGCTTTTGAGTGTCTAATGTAATGAGACTCTCCTTAGCCTTAGCATAACGAACTCCAATTGTCAAAAGCTTACTGGCTGTGATAGCCTGAATTTTATCTTTATCGAACCCATGAAGTGGCTGACCCCACTCCAATAAAATATAGTTGGTGATATCCACTACATTGTTGATAACTCTTATGCCTGCTGATTCTAAGCGCTGTTTTAACCATGCTGGTGAAGGACTAATTTTTACTCCTTCGATGACAGTACCAATATAAATAGGGCAAGCTTTCGATTCTGAGATATCTATTTTGATACTACTATCGTTCCCCTGCTCTAGGAGCATAACTTCAGAAACATTTGGTATTCTTAAGGATGCTCCAGTTAGGGCAGCAACTTCGCGGGCAACACCAATCATACTCAAGGCATCCGCGCGATTTGCTGTTGTTGTCAAGTCTAAAATTACATCATCTAAACCGAGTAAAGGCGTTATATCACTTCCTAACTGGGGGTTTTCTAGCTCAAATATATGAATTCCTTCAGAATCTTTTGTTAGGCCCAGTTCTGACAAGGAGCAAATCATTCCTTCGGATGGGACTCCCCGTAGTTTACTCTTTTTGATCTTTAAATCAATAGCAGGCAAATAAGTGCCGATGGTTGCTACTGCGACATAGATATCTGCTTTAGCATTAGAAGCTCCACAGACAATATTTAATAGGTCTGGTTTACCAATATCCACTTGGCAAACTTTAAGTTTATCGGCATTGGGGTGCTTGTTAGCTTCTAGTATTTTTCCTAATACTACCCCTGCTGACCAAGTGCTTCGATCTTCTATTTCTTCTACTTCGAAGCCTGCCATTGTTAGAGTTTCAGCTAGCTCTTCTGGAGTAATTTCGATATCTACCAGTTCCTGCAACCATTTCAGAGAGATGCGCATTCCTTAATAATTCCCAATTTTTAGCCATAGTAATAGCATGTCTAGTTAATCTTGTGGGTAAGTTTAAATCTCTTCCCTGACCCCCTCTCCTGTAAGGAGAGAGTAGCCCTTAACTTTTGATTATAGGAAAGGGGGTTGGGGCTAATGGTTTTTCTCACCCACATTTTCAACTTAGACAGGCTAATAGAGCAAATATTTGGCTCTATGAGGCCATCTTGATGACCTCAAGTAACATTTTATCTGCTTCATAAAACTAATACAAAATCTCACAAAATTGTTGTTTTTTTTTACGGGGATAACAAAGTCAAAAGAGATCACAAGGAAAATTTGTAGAGGGAGTATTTACGACTAAAATTCAATCTATAAAAGGGATTTAAGAATCTATCCTCTGGAAATTATAAATATGTGTCGCTCTAGTAAGCTGAGTCTTTACAGCTAAAATTAGCTAATGAAAGTTATTTAGGCATCTCTAACTTTTACTTGTATCGGCCTAGTAGGTCATGGCAATTCTACCTCAGAATGTTATATACTTTGTATTTATAGAGACCGGATTAACTGGAGATAATATGAAGAATTTGTCATAAATATTTATCCAGATTGTTCCATGTATATCCTTCTACCAGAAGGTTTTATTCCCATATTCCCCAAACTTCCTACAATCTCTCTAGCAATACTTGGCACTACCACCCATTTAGTTGATTTAAACTTACTCTTACAAGCTTAAGACTTATGCCAAAAGGCAGTCCTAAATACATAAGGATATAAGGAAAATATCTAAAACATAGTGTTTTGATTTGATGTTAATAACATCACTATGTTTGCCTAAACTCTACCTCAAGCCAGGTTTTCAAGAACGCTAAAATTAATGATAGTAAGCAAAAGTTTAAATCTGGATAATGTGGCCAATAATTGGTCCAAAATACCTAACAAGGAGGTAATTAACTTGGACGACGATAGCCATAAATATAGTCATTTTAATTTAGATTGAGACAAGTGTTTCTTGGTATAACTAGGTTTCAGCATAAAAAGTCTTCCATTCTTATTTTAAACGACTATATTCTCTAGTTTTCCAAAAGAAATGAAAATAGCGGGGAAGGGATTTGGAAATTTATCCACCACTTTCACTCATATAATTTATCTTTGCCTATTCTATTTTAGACTTTGATTTAATATGAATGATAAGTATAATGTTAATGTAACAGAAAAATAATAAGGTTTCAAGTATCCTAAAAAATCAACTTCAGTATTTCTTGGTTCTGACTTCAAAAATTGATACTGATAATTGATAACTTAAATAAATAGATTAGTTGTTTAAAGAAAAAATTTAACACCTGTTGTTGTACTAAGATGAACTATTGTATAAACCCTACCTGTCCTCAACCTCAAAATCCAGATAGTGTTAATGAATGTCAAGCTTGTGGTTCTAAGTTAATTTTGCATAAGCGCTATAAAGTTATCAAACCTCTTGGCAAGGGAGGTTTTGGGACAACTTTTCAAGCTAAAGACACATCTTTACCAGGAGATCCCATTTGTGTAATTAAGCAATTATGCCCATCTACTACAACAACAAGTGTATTAGATATGGCTCGACAACTATTTGAGCGAGAGGCGGAAACACTAGGAAAAATAGGCCACCATCCCCAAATTCCCAGATTATTAGGCTATTTTGAATGGAAGAAACATTTTCATCTAGTTCAAGAATATATAAGTGGTTCAACTTTAAAACAGGAAGTCAAAAAACAAGGTAGATTTACTGAAGAACAAGGAAAAAAATTTATTACCGAAATTTTGCCAGTTATAGATTATATCCATACTCAAGGAGTAATTCATCGGGATATTAAACCTGCAAATATTATCCGACGTAGTCAAGATGGTCATTTAGTTCTGATTGACTTTGGTGCTGTCAAAGATCATGTGAACCAAACCTACATATCAACTGGTACAGGAGAAACTGCTTTTACAAATATCTCTATCGGTACTTCAGGTTTTGCACCACCAGAACAAATGGCTTTGCGACCTGTATATGCAAGTGATATTTATGCTTTAGGAGTGACTACCATTTTCTTGTTGACGGGAAAAACTCCCAGCCATCTTGGTTATGATCAGATTAGTGGTGAAATTCTCTGGCGTCCTCAAGTTAATATTAGTCATTGGTTTGAAGGAATATTGGAGAAAATGCTAGAAGTTTCTGTTCAACATCGCTTCCAGTCAGCAGAAGAACTTTTAGTAGCTTTGAATACAAAAAACACTCATAAAGAACAGGTGCAGTCTGATCAGGATAGGACTTTATTTAAAGATGAACCTACAGTTTTTAATGACAACAAGGAATCTGTTTCATGGATGTCTCCCACCACTGAAATTGCTCAAAAAATTCGGGAACGCAAATCTCGTTTAGAAAAAAATTATACAAATCAAGCTCAACCCCATTCTATTAAGATGAGGCGGGAAACTACTCAAAGATATTTGACTACAGTAACTCCAAAAATCAAAGGAAATAGTGTGACAAAATTGGGTGCTAAAAGTCCCGCAAAATGGACTGCTGTAACTTTGTGCAATGCTTATCGTCAAGGTATAAGAGATTTTACTGGGTGTGATTTAAGTCGCTTGAATTTGCATAATGCTAAGTTATCTGGAGCTAATTTTTATCGGGCCAATTTCCGTGAAGCTAATTTGCAAGGTGCAGATTTATCTGATGCTAATCTTGGTCATGCTGATTTAACTAATACTATTCTTAAAAATACAAATCTGACTAAAGCTTATTTAGGTAAGGCTCATTTGGTAGATTGTAATTTGCAGGGCGCAAAGATGCAAAATGCTTATTTGAATAGTGCAAATTTACGGGGTACTAACTTGTGTGCTGCTAATCTTACAAATGTCATGGTCAGTGATCGTCAACTAGAGATGGCAAAAACTAATTGGTGGACAATTTTACCAAATGGTAAAAGAGGTTCGGGATTTTAAAATAGAAGTTATTTAATGTATTATAAACTACTCATAATAGGGTTATCAAGCATTTGAGATAGTTTTTTCCTC
This sequence comes from Trichodesmium sp. MAG_R02, assembly GCA_023356605.1. Classification (GTDB taxonomy): domain Bacteria; phylum Cyanobacteriota; class Cyanobacteriia; order Cyanobacteriales; family Microcoleaceae; genus Trichodesmium. The sequence goes on from JAKQYE010000096.1 coordinate 6,434, forward strand.
TTGTAAGCGATACCCTCAAAAAAATTGAATTATTCGTACAAAAACTTCTAGTTATTTAGAGTTGCTAGGAACAACAGTGATAGGAGAAACCCATCTAATTGACTTATTCCTATACTATAGATAGCTTTTAAAATCTAAGAACAAATCCTTCGTTTATTTACAAGGTACGTTTGCCCTGACAACGGTGGCAAGAATTTGAAGAAAAACTCAAAATACTGAAGGGTCCAAAGTACAACTAATTTAGGGTTGGCTCTCTAAGTCTTTTTAAGGAGTAGGAGACACACCCCTAAGTCTAACCCTGGAGGGGGAGTAGAAAGGGGGTAGTCGGATACATTTGTCCCTTGCTGCCCTCTGCCATGGGATCGATCGGCAAAAAGACTAACATTAGTGAGAAGAAAGGACTGAAAATCAGATACTTTTTCAAGGCAAAAAAAAGGATAACGTCTTTATTTCTCAATGCTTTGACCTTTAACAAGCAAGCTCTATTTAGACGAAGCGGGGATTGATAATCAAGTTTAAAAAAGAATGTTATGAATAAGCAGCCTAAAACTCTTACCTGGCATATTTTTTTGGACTTCAGCCACTTTCAAAATTGGTATTAGGACTTACGTATTGCTTCTATATATGGTGTATTTTTGATAATCCTGATCCGATATTTACACTTACATAAGTGTCTTTGCGTAAGTCCTGGGTATGACTTATCTCTCATGATTTGTAGCACATTAATAGCGGTTTTTACTCACATAAGTTATCAAGTTTAATGCCAGATTTTGAATGTGACCTCACTTACAGCAAGTCTTAGAAGATAGGAAGTTACAGCCCATTGGGGATGCCCTACCCCTTAACCTCTATTTTAAAACTGGAATTGAGAATTTTTAGTTAATTAGGTTAGCTATACCTAATCTCTATTGCCGACTTGATTTCGAGAGTTTTAGGGTTGTCCATGCTCATAACTTACACCTATGATTTGACCCTTGGGTATTTTTCTTGATAATAGTTTCCTACTCTGGATATAGCTTGCATTATCAAGTTTTGACTTATTAAGCGATCGCTTTTTCCCTCTATTAAATTACAAGTAACGTATGATAATGTCACAATAAATGTTGAATGATGTATACTTTAAATTTTTAACTCCTATAGTTAGCCCCTTGCTCTTGAGTGCCACAGAAATACTGATACTAAATCCGATTTACATAGGAGGTTGATTAAAAAGCTAAGGCACTTATGCTCTCTAGCATTAGGCAGAAGGTTTAAAGGGATAAGAAGTGCCAGGCAAAAGCTTCAGAAGCCTTTAAACGAAATAGCTTTTGTTAGCTAAAAATTGGTACTAATACCTCTTATTGTATACGAATGTAGGATGAAGTTTTATACCTTTATCGTCAATCTTTTTATGGCCACTAAATAGAATATTTTTCCTCAGACTTTGGATGAAATATGGTATATACTAAGGATAGTAACGAATTTTTAAGTAACTTTGACAATACCAGGAATTCATGATGTCTTTACTTAGAGGGTAAGAATTAAATGGAATTAGATGTAGTTTATAACCAACAAAAATTAGAAGTTGTAAAGTTAACGATTACTGAATATTTTCAACGCTCTAAAGGTCAATGGTGTTCCCAAGGATGTTATACCGTATTACAGAAGTTTAAAGTCAACCTACCTCTTAGCACTCCTCATGAGAAAAGTAAAAAATCAAGATTCAACTCTTATAAGCTCGAAACCTTAACGCTATAGTAATTTCAGGATATGGTTTCACATTCTCAGTATAATACAATTTCTCACTCAGTAATACTATGCTCGGAAATTAGTAAAAATAACTAGAGAAATCACGGAGGTTAGTTAACAATAAAATTGGGTCAATCAATAATGTTAAGAAATAGAAAATCTGAGCTTAGTAAAGTTTTTGAGAATTGGTATTGTAAAATTTTATTGATTTTATAGAAGAACATAAAAAAATAACGAAAAATATCTTAGACTGGGATTAGTTAAATTCCTATAAATAGCTTTATGAATGAAATTATCTGATGCAATGCAAAATATTATCGGAGTTTGTTACAAGACAGGTTGGAATATTTGGAAACCGGGAGAGTTAGATGCTTATCAACTACCCAGTGGAACAATTATTGTTAAGAATAATATCAACTCCTCTCAATTGTTTATTTGTTAAAGTAGCCATTTATTGTAGAGTTTCGATTTGCAACAAACTTGCCTAATCTTGAATCTCAAGCTGAAAGACTACTTAATTATTGCTCTTTTAAAGGTTCTTCTTTTGTCAGAGTTGTTAAAGAGGTAGGTAGTGGAGTAAATTACAATAGACGCTTAGTTGTCAAGCTATAAGATTAACTGCTGTAGTCTGAGTTAATAAAATTGGTATTGCTATGCTTGAGCGCAAGGGTATGCTAAAGATCTAGTTACTCATTTAACAATCAAATTTTACAGTCGGAATGTCCAGAACCTCAACTGTTCGAATTACCTTAACTCCATATTAAGAATAGTAATAATTTTGAGAAAATTTTTGACAAAATTAAGTAATTGTGGTGTCGAGATTGATAGAAGAGAATAAGAATTAAATAGAATTAAATACAAGTTATAGCTAATACCGATGAGAGGTTATGCAGTTAGAAATTACTGAATATTTCCAACCCTCTGAAGGTAAATAGCATTTCTAAAGATTTTATGTCTTTTTACAGAAGTAAAAAGTCAACCTTCTCCCTACCCCCTTACAAAGGTATGTTTTTTATTTTTGATGTCAAAGTTGATCAAAAACCTTAAGAATATTAAGGTTGAAAGAAATTATGAGCTATTTATTTATTGTATAAAAAAATAAATTTATCTTGAGATTTTATAAATATAAAAGTGATTACTTATCCCTTTGTTAAAAACTTATCCCTGTAAGCCCGTTCCCCCCCCAGGGCAAACTCATCTAAATTCTGGAAGCTTCTGCCGTTAAGCTTTATAGGGGTCATAAGTATAAATACTTGGAAGCTTGATATCTTTGCCCTCTCAAAACTTCAAAATAAGATGGTTTTGTCCTGCTTCCCCCCAAAGAGTAGGATTTTATATTTTTAGGACCAGGAAGTCCAAAACTTATCGAATTAGCTCAACCCCATAAGTTAAATAATCCTGAAACAGTGAAGATTTGTGGTTTTCATGTAAGTTGGGTTAGTCTTGAGTCGCTAATTAGAAAAAAAAATGTCCCAAGGTTCAACGGTATCTGGGGTCAAAGGTTCAAATTTGTGTCGCGATCAAGCCACAAAAAACACCATTTTAGCTAAATATTAACCATCTAAGGCCTAACACATTAGTTCTCAGAACGGAGTACAATTAAGATATGTATTTGAGGAATAAATAAGACAAATAGGCCAGAAATACTGGGTATGACAAACTATTATTTCCCGTACTGGCAAACAAAAAATTATTGGTAAATGTCTAGAAAAACGTATTTTAAATAATCATAAAAAGTGAAGCGACGGAATTTTTTAACTGGGGCAGTGGCAATAACTTTAGCTGAATTTTTAGCAGGATGTGAAACACAAGCAGATTTAAAAGTTAAACTCTTAAAAAACAGTATCCCTGCTCAAATGATGTCAAAGTTTCGAGGGGAGTTAACATCTCCCTATAATAACTTAAGTTTTAAACCAATAGAAAGCTTAACTGAATTGTTTTCTATGCTGCAAGATTGGCAGAGAAAATTTTTGTTAGAAAAACAGCAATCATCTATAAATAAAACAGAAAATATAAATATTGCTAATCTAGTTACTTTAGGAGATTATTGGTTAGCAAATGCAATTAAACAAGAATTAATTCAACCTTTTAATTCTGAATCTTTATCAGGGTGGAATAAATTACCGGAAAAATGGCTTGAATTAGTCAAACGTAATAATTTAGGTTATGTAGATCCTCAAGGAAAAATTTGGGCAGCACCTTATCAGTGGGGTACAACTTTAATTGCTTATCGAGTTGATAAGTTTAAAACTTTAGGATGGCAACCTAAAGACTGGAGCGACCTATGGCGATCAGATTTGAAAGGTAATATTTCTTTACTCAATCAAGCTAGAGAAGTTATTGGCTTAACTTTGAAAAAATTAGGGAAATCCTACAATACTGAAGATATTGGTCAAGTAGAAAACTTAAAATCGGAATTGGTTCAACTAAATCAACAAGTTAAATTCTATAGTTCCGATAATTATTTACAATCATTAGTTATTGGAGATACTTGGTTAGCAGTTGGCTGGTCTAAGGATATTTTACCATTAATCAGAAAACGCCAAAAAATTGCTGCTGTTGTGCCTCTTTCTGGGACCGCTTTATGGGCGAATTTATGGGTTAAGCCTGCTGCTAGTGCTAATGCTTCTCTAACGGAAAAATGGATTGATTTTTGTTGGCGACCCCAGATAGCACAACAAATGTCATTACTAACCCAAACTAGTTCTCCGATTCTACCAGAAATTAATTCTATGGAATTAAGATCAAAAATCAAGAATGATCCTTTATTATTACCCTCACAAGAAATTATCGAAAAAAGTGAATTTCTGACTCCATTGGCAGATAGTACAATTCAACAGTATCTAAAATTATGGCAAGACATTCGTCAACCTGTCTATATTCAATAAACAATTATTGTCCTTAAAAACTGATACAAATTATTATTATAGTTATTTTAATTTAGGTTAAGACAAATATTTTTTGCTATAACTCGCGTTTCAGTAGAAAAAGTGTTTCATTTTTATTTGAAATGACTATAACTCCCAGTTAAAATAGATACTGTATACCTGATAGTTTTCTGATAGTTAACTAACACTACCAACAAAACTATCTCCTACTCCCTAAAATGAAATAATATTTGATCCAAATTTTGCAAAGCATCTTCCAAATTATCATTCATTAATTGAATATCAAACTCAACTGCTGCCTCAAGTTCTTCGGTTCCTCTTTGTAGACGTTTGACGATCGCCTCCTCCGAATCTTGTCCCCTACCCCGTAATCGTTTTTCCAATTCAGCTTTCGAAGGTGGTAGAACAAATATGCGCAAGGCATCAGGAAAAGTCTTTTGAATTTGTCGTGCACCCTGTAGCTCAATTTCCAGTATTACTGATTTACCTTGTTTAATATTTTTAATCACAGGAATACTTGGTGTGCCATAAAAATTACCTGTATATTCTGTCCATTCCAATAATTCCTCAGTTTCAATCATTCTTTGAAATTTATTACGGTCTACAAAAAAATAGCTTCTTCCCTCCACCTCTCCAGGTCGAGGAGAACGAGTAGTAACAGAGACAGATAAGACTAATCTGGGATAACGTTGTAACAAAGATCTTAACAAAGTTCCCTTACCTACACCACTAGGTCCGGTTAAAACGATTAATTTACCAGTTTGCATAGTTTTTGCTCATAGTATTAGGAGCCACTAGGGCAGGAGCGAATATTCTAAAGCTCTCATATTTAGTTTATAGTTATTTTAAAAAGAGATGGAAAACTTTTTCTACTGAAACGCGAGTTATAGCAAGAAATACTTGTCTCAATCTAAATCAAAAGAACTATATGCTGCAAATTTAAATTCTGAGGTCACAGTTAGGGCGAACCTCATATTTATAAAAACTTTACAGGAGCTATGAACCCGTATTAAATTATACATCATTATTTAGAGGTTAACGGCGGTTAACCTTTATGAGAGAAGGTGCTGGCTGCATAAGTTTTGTTTAGTCATCTTTATTGTTAAATAAAAATCTATTTGCTATTGTCTCAGGTTGAATAGCAGAAAGAATAACATGATTAGAATCTGTAATAATTACTGCTCTAGTACGCCGACCATAAGTAGCATCAATTAATTGGCCTCTTTCTCGTCCATCATTAATGACCCGTTTGATAGGAGCTGATTCTGGACTAACAATTGTAATGACTCGATTAGCAGAAATAATATTACCAAAGCCAATGTTAATTAACTGGATATCCATAAAAGATTATAATGACATATTATTGATATCTTCTTGAAAAGGGGCAATTGCGATATTGGGAGATTCTCAAACTTCACGAAGGGCGAAAGTTATCTGAGCAGGAGGCTATTAGTTTCTGTTTCATAGTATTAGCATTAACCTTGACCTAATTTCACTGATAATTTTTGATTTTGAACTAACTGTGCAACCTGTTGATTATACAACTCTTATGGCTTCTTGTTCTGAACTTCGGTATCAATGGCTGCCAGCCAGGTTAGAACAAGTATATCAGCGCGATCGCTTTACCATTTCTCTGGCCCTGCGAACTCTAAACAAAAGAGGTTGGTTAGATATTTCCTGGCATCCTCAAGCAGCTCGCATTTGTATCAGCGACCCTCCTCCTCGTATCCCTGATACGTTTACCTTTAGTCAACAACTCAAACATCAGTTAGGTGGGTTAGCTTTAATAGTTATTGCTGAAGTTTCACCTTGGGAGAGGGTTTTGGATTTACAATTTGCCAAACGCCCTGGAGAAAAACCTCTGTGGCATCTTTATGTGGAAGTTATGACTAAATATAGTAATGTTATTCTTACTACTGCAGATAATTTAGTTGTTACCTGTGCCCATCAAGTTAATAGTCAACAGTCTAGTGTGCGTCAAATTCAAACTGGCCAACCTTATGAACTTCCACCATCTCTGACTAATCCTATTCCTAGTTTGCAAGAAACTCAACAGCAGTGGCAAGAACGAATTAGTCTAATTCCTGGTTCATTATGGCGAAATATCATTCAAAATTACCGTGGTTTAAGTAAGGCATTGGTACATCCAATGATTAAAATTGCTGGTCTAGACCCACAACAATTGACAAATAGTCTTAATAAGTCGGACTGGGAGAAATTATTTCAACTTTGGCAAAAATGGTTACAAGGTTTGGAAAAGTTAATCTTTTATCCTAGTTGGACATCTACAGGATACACAGTAACAGGTTGGAAGGGTATTGAATCTGTTAATACTGTTGGTGAATTACTGAATCGCTATTATACTCAACAGCTTAATCAGCAGGAGTTTGGTCAATTACATCATCAAGTTAGTCAAAAACTTAATAGTATTACAGCTAAATTACAGCTTAAGGCCGATACTTTCACTCAACGTTTAAAGCAGTCCGATGGGGCAGAGTTGTTGCGATCGCAAGCTGATTTACTCATGGCCAATCTTCAGGAGTGGCAACCAGGGATGAAACATATCTCCCTTAAAGAATTTGAAACCCAGGAAGTTGTAGTCATTAAGTTAGACCCAGAAAAAAATGCAGTGCAGAATGCCCAAAATTTTTATAAAAAGCACCAAAAGTTGAAACGGGCGCGTAGAGCAGTTGAGCCACTTTTCGCAGAAGTTAAAGCCGAAATTGACTATTTGGAACATGTGGTTGCTTTTGTGTCTCAGTTAGATAGTTACCGAAGTCCAGAAGACTTACAGACTTTAAAGGAAATTCGGGATGAGTTAATTCAACAAGGTTATCTCAAGGCCCCAGAACATCATCACCAAAATAATAGAAAAGATACAGAATTTTATCGTTACCAAACCCCTAGTGGGTTAGAATTATTGGTTGGTCGTAATAACCGTCAAAATGACCTCTTGACTTTTCGAGTAGCAGGAGACTACGATTTGTGGTTCCATACTCAGGAGATACCAGGTAGCCATGTCTTGTTGCGACTAGATGCTGGTATAATACCGGACGAGGTGGATCTTCAGTTTGTTGCGAATCTGAGTGCCTTTTATAGTCGTGCCCGTCAAAGTGAAGTAGTTCCAGTGATTTATACCAAACCTAAGTTTGTTTATAAACCGAAGGGAGCAAAGCCTGGTATGGTTGTTTATAAGCAAGAGCAAGTTTTGTGGGGGAAGCCACAAAGTGCGGAAGTCCACACTAAGCAGGGGTCAACTTCAGCTGAGTTTTAAATTTTTTTGATAAATTTTTCATATATTTTGTTATAATGGTTACGTAACAAAAAAGTGAGACAGTTAAACCCGTTAAGCGCTGCGAACTTGGGAATGCGTAGCTAGAGGTTAATCTCAAAGAAAATAACAACGGAACATGTTTTGTATCTAGGCCAGTTTTATCAAGCTGGTTTTTTTTATAAAATTATAGCACAAAAAAGTACTATGTAACACGAGTTAATCTGTAGATCAAAAACAGTATAAATAATTTCTTCTGGAAGGGTTATTAGTAACATATTATAAATTCTAGTACCTCATACATAATATATCCAGTTTTTTATTGGTAATAACTATGCTGAAAGAGAGTTTAGTCACATTCAACAAAAATGAACAATACAATTATCAAGATTACAGATATATTCCAGAACTGGACCTTAAGGCTCTTAATCAGGAACTTGGTCAAGGGGATGCTTATACTTTGGTGAAGTGGGGGTATGAAACTTTTAAGGAAGGTCTGGTTATGAGTACCAGTTTTGGCATACAGGCTGCTGTTATGTTACACCTAGTTACAAGTATTGTACCTAATATTCCTGTGATCTGGATTGATACAGGATATTTACCGGCCGAAACTTATAAATTTGCGGAGGAGTTGACAGAACGACTTCAACTTAATGTTAAAGTTTACCAGTCTCCTATTAGTCCTGGTCGGATGGAAGCTCTATATGGCCGACTTTGGGCAGAGAAAGATATTGATGCCCTTAACCGCTATGATCAAATCCGCAAGGTAGAACCCATGCAACGAGCATTGAAAGATCTGAAGGCCACTGCTTGGTTGGCAGGTCTAAGGAAAGATCAAACCAAGCAACGGGAAAGTTTAGATCGGATTGGTAAACACTCGGGTATATATAAAGTTTTACCTATACTTAGTTGGAATGCGCGGGATATTTATCGATATTTGATGGCTCACGATTTACCATATCATCCATTTTTTGATTTGGGATATACTACTGTGGGAGATTGGCATTCTAGTCGGCCTTTGACTGCTGATGATACAGATGAGCGAGATACCCGCTTTCATGGCCTTAAACAGGAGTGTGGGCTACATTTGCCTCAAACAGAAGAGGAAGCTCAAAGTCTTAATTCTAGTTTATTGTAATTAGAGCAGATTTCAATATCTTGCTTACTATAAATGTAGCTCAACGAATATATAATTTCCTGTAATTTGAGTAGGATTCACCAGTTTATCAAAAAGGTGTCAAATATAGATTTAGTGGTAAACGAGTGAATTGAGAACTTTATAAAGCTTCAAATGGTCTCAAATACAATGCTGATGTCAATGGAAGTTTAAACATATAGTCGTTTCGTTGGGAGAATTGAGACAAGTGTTTCTTGCTATAAAAGTATTTCAGGAAAAAAAATCTTATTCTTATTGAAAATAACTATATTACGAAAAGCAGTCCCAAACACTTTTAGCAATGGGATAGGGGTTGTTGTAATTCACCCCGTAATGGTTACCCTTAATTAAAACTAGGTCAAGAAATATTTTTCTATAGATTTAGTAGCTATTATACCAATTCTCAAAACTTTACATGGTACTTAAATTTAGCTTTTATAATTGGAATTAACAAGCCCTTCGATGTAATAACATATTTATTGAAAATAATTAACTAGAAAGTCGCCCTAGAAGAGGGAGGCTTTAAACCCAATTTTTTGGTAAATATGCCAAAGCCCATGGCTATATAGCGGTTTTCAAATTGATGAACTACATCATCATAACCAAAACCTTGTAGGGACCTTGCATGCAACGTCCCTACTGTGGTCTACCAACATGAAAACTGCTGTAAATTTCAATCCACTATTATTTGATTTGAGAGTGGTTCTCATTTTAGTATACCAAAGTAGGGGTGAATAGCTATTTGTCTCTACAGAGTGTTAGCTATAACGATGTGGTTGATTAATCTGAAAACTACTATAGCAATCCTTAGAGTGATCGGGCGCAAAAATTCTACTGCCTTTTAGGGAACAAGAAACAGAGAACAGAGAATAGATAAGAGTTTTAAGAGTTTTAAAAGTTTTATTTACTGTTTGATTTCTCCCAACCTATTTAGGACTGCTAT
>JAKQYE010000096.1:16519-21664 GCA_023356605.1 Trichodesmium sp. MAG_R02
GCAAAAATTCTACTGCCTTTTAGGGAACAAGAAACAGAGAACAGAGAATAGATAAGAGTTTTAAGAGTTTTAAAAGTTTTATTTACTGTTTGATTTCTCCCAACCTATTTAGGACTGCTATATATGTGTTTAGGACTTATGTTGTAATGGTGCATAAGTTCTGATTTTTATCTTGGTTGTTTGCAAAACAAGGCTATTTTCTTAACTTTTATTGTTATAGTCAAGATTTAGTTTAAAACTTCGGCATGATAACGAATATGATCTTCTATAAAAGATGCAATAAAATAATAGCCATGATCGTAATTTTCTAGCATCCTTAAAGTTAATGGTAAACCAACTTTTTTACAGGCATTTTCAAACAGTTCTGGGAGTAGTTGCTTTTGAGCTAAGAAAGGATCTGCAGTTCCTATGTCAATTAAAATATGACGATTAAAAGCAGAATTTAAAACCAATTCACTAGCATCATAATCACGCCAATATTCTTGGTTTGTATCTAAATAATTGGTAAAAACTTTCTGTCCCAAAGAAGAACGCATAGGTGCTACAATTGGAGCAAAAGCCGAAACAGATTGATATTTTTCAGGATTTTTCAAAGCACAAATTAATGCTCCATGACCTCCCATCGAGTGACCAAAAATACTTTGCTTATCTGGTTGTATAGGAAAATTTTTAGCAATAATTTCTGGTAATTCTTCGACTACATAACTATACATTTGATAATGTTTTTTCCATGGTTCTTTAGTGGCATTAACATAGAATCCTGCACCGGTACCTAAATCCCAATTATCATCCTCTCCAACAATACCAGTATTCCGTGGACTCGTATCTGGTACAACTAAAATCAATCCATATTTATTAGCAAATTGTTGGGCTCCTGCCTTCATCATAAAATTCTCTTCAGTACAGGTTAAACCAGAGAGAAAATAAAGAATTGGAAGAGATTTTGATTTGGCTTGCGGTGGTTGGTAAATTGAGAAACGCATCTCAATATTACAGGTGGAAGATGAGTGGGAATAATAGCTTACTGTGCCACCAAAGCATTGATGTTGTTGAACCAATTTAATTTTTGTAGACATAAGTCATTTTAGTTATAAGTTATACCAAGGGTGAAAAAAAATAATGCTTAACTTTGGTGAAACTTCAATTATTAAGTCATTCATATTCTACCAATAGCTTTTTTGATAATTAGCAGGGCAAAAGCGCCTTAATTTTATAAATGTTGTAGGTCGCTTGTATGAAAAACATACCTACTTATACCTTAGTCATAAACTGTAACAAAAATTTATGAAATTGGTATTATTATTACCTCTGGCTGAAGCCAGAAGCTTATAAAATGAAATTTCTTTTTTTATTCTTTTGAAAGAGGTGGCTTAATGGCAAATCTAAATCTAAAAATAGGCTTACCCCATTGTCAGGCTGTAACTTGAAAAAATATTTTCTCACAAAAAATGTCTTTGGTATGATATTCTATATATTGATTGGAATTTATTCAATAGTCAGAAAAGTAGAACGGCCTCTTAATAGATAGCTTCAAGTTAACAAATTATTTATAGACTAAGTATTAAAGTTTGAGTCTGTCAGAGATGTAAAAACTCCTACATATCAAAAAAGTAGAGGTTTGGTCATTTCAGTTTCCGGTTTTTTGAGATAAATATTACGAAATTATTAACTATTCCGTAATTATCTGCTAGGGGATCGTAGGAACAATTAATTAAATTAGTACTTTTATGGAGAATTGGATAATATCATGGGTTTAAATATTGAAGCTTTCAAAACATTGACCATCCCTATCCCTAAACTTCAACATCCTGAACTATTGGAGATTGCTCTAACTCATCCAAATCACATTTATGATAGGACTAATATTATTACGCCACAACAAAAACAACAGGTTCTGGAGCATCAAGGTCTGGCCAACCTAGGCTATATAATTTTTTGTCGGGTTATCAGTAAGTACTTATCGAGCAATTTTTCTAGTTTAGGCAAAGCAACCCTAACTATTATAGAAAGTGATCTTGTTAGTAGAAAGATGCTTTCTGAATTGGCTAGAGATTTAAAATTGAGGAAGGTTTCTCTATTGGGAAAAAGTTATAAATGGAAACATAGAAGTGAGCAAAATAAAATTTTGGCTCAAATGTTTGAAGCTCTAATAGGTGCAATTTATTTGGAGTTTGACAGAGATTTAGAGCAGACTTATCATTGGTTAGTTGAAAATTTTATTGCGGAAGCAGTTAATCTACTTTTAACTATTGCATTTAAAGATGATTCAGATTTAGAAACAGATGTTCAAAGAATAGATTGGATTGAGGTTTTAAAATTACCTTTATTAAATCCAAATAGTTCATATATAAAAAATGACCCCTTGCTTGAATATTGATCAAATTATTGTTGATTATTGACTTAAGTTAATCAACCTTTGTTACTGAAAAATTGGGTTTAAAGCCTCGCCCATAAGCGGGGGACTTTTTAATTTATTTTTTTTCACAGGTCATATCCTTGGGAGGTTGCATACAATGTCTTTACTGGTCTGACAATATTGTTTTGGGGGACTGATATGATTTGGGATTTTTTATCAGGACTTACGCAAAGAAACCAGGTTTTGACAGTAAATCATTGTTTTAACACATAAATATCTATGAGAAACCGGGTTTCTCAGTTTGCCTGCGTAAGTCCTGTTTATTTGAGATTTTGGAGAATTATCTGATGGTTAAGTGACAAATAAATTGTAAAATGTCTAAAAATTGGTAAGTATTCAGCTAAATGCTCACAAAAATTATATGAGTGGGATAGACTCTATTTTTTTACATTGAATTTTTGAGTTGACAATGTTGGGCAATGTTACCTCAGCCCAACCTATAACAATAATCCTTCTTCGTAATCTAAAAAGTTACAACACTACGAATAGATTTACCTTCGTGCATTAAATCAAAGGCTTGATTAATTTTTTCTAATGGCATAACATTAGTAATCAAATCGTCAATATTAATCTTCCCTTCCATATACCAATCAACAATTTTCGGTACATCTGTACGACCTTTGGCTCCTCCAAAAGCTGTGCCTTTCCACACCCTTCCTGTTACTAACTGAAAGGGACGAGTGCTAATTTCTTTTCCTGCACCTGCTACCCCAATAATTACGCTCATACCCCAACCTTTATGACAACATTCTAAAGCTTGACGCATAACGTTGACGTCACCAATACATTCAAAAGTATAGTCAGCGCCTCCCTTTGTTAAATCTACTAAATAAGGGACTAAATCTCCTTCTACTTCTCTGGGATTAACAAAATGTGTCATGCCAAATTTTTTGGCTAATTCTTGTTTTGCGGGATTAATATCAACTCCAACAATCATATCAGCACCTACCATTTGGGCGCCTTGAATTACATTTAAACCAATCCCTCCTAAACCAAATACAATTACTTTTGCTCCTACTTCTACTTTGGCGGTATTGATGACTGCTCCAATGCCGGTTGTTACCCCACAACCTATATAACAAACTTTGTCAAAAGGAGCGTCTTCGCGAATTTTTGCTAAAGAAATTTCTGGCAATACTGTATAGTTGGCAAATGTTGAGGTTCCCATATAATGATATATTATTTCTCCATTTAATGAGAATCTACTTGTACCATTTGGCATGATGCCACGACCTTGAGTGGTTCTAATTGCTTGACATAAATTGGTTTTCATGCTAAGACAATATTCACACTGACGACATTCTGGAACGTAGAGGGGTAAATAACAGCTTGACAAAATCTATGATTATCTCTTATAATCTATGATTATCTTGTAAAACTTATGATGATGACTAATAGATTCATTAAGATAGGTGCAGCAGCAGAGCTATTAGGAGTGTCCATTGATACGCTCCGAAAATGGGAATTATCTGGAGAGCTGATACCAGACCGAAAAAGTCAAGCTGGAACTAGATTCTATGATTCCTCTAAACTTATCAATTTAGGAGATAAAGATAGATTGTTAAGGTTTGGTGCTGAATTAGTCTTTTCTTTTTGCGAACTCCAGGGGATTGAGATAGTTATTATTAACAGAGGTGAACAACCAAGTTTTGAAGAAGAACTAGCTCAAGTAGTACTAGAAATAATCACAGTTTTTTCAGCTAGGCTTTATGGTTGTTGATCAAAAAAACACAAAAAACTATTACTGGGTTGACTTGAGGAAGTCGCTCAAGTTGTCGGAAAAACTGATAATCATGCTACTAGGATTTAAAACAGAACTCTACCCAAATAACTCACAAAAAACCTTACTAGCTAAACACGCTGGTGTCGCACGTCATGCTTGGAATTGGGGCTTATGGTTAACTAGAAATATTCTTAATTATAATTCCAATAATCCTTCAAGTAAACTTAAATTTCCCACATCTATCGACCTGCATAAGCTTTTAGTATCAATGGTTAAACCTAATAGCTGTTGGTACTACGAAGTATCTAAAACAGCACCTCAATATGCTTTGAGGCATTTATCTAATGCTTGGAAACGTTGCTTCACGTGCGACTTGTTGGCTTGCATAAAACCGCTGAAAAGTAGGTATAACAAGCCTTCCATGCCAATACATGATGGTAAAACATCGGTCATGGAAAACTCTTATATCCTTGTAGGTGAAATTCCTACTGCCTTGTTGTTGGGTTAACAGCGTAGACCATACGGTAGAGACTGAACATCAATCCGTAAAGCTGGTTTAAACGCGGACAAAGCTCTAACTGTCAAATGAGTGAGTTTGCTAGCAGAGGCTGATACGCGGACGAACTCGAAGGTAATTAAACTCTCGTTAACGTTGACCATTCCAAAGACAGCTAAGGAGTGTAGGACCATAAGGTCAGGGGGTCAATGGATAATTATATGGGGCGGTAATTATCAGCAACCATATAGAACCCTCCGGGAGAATTTACTCCGCTAAGTCAGTCGCAACAAAGGGATAAGGGAACAAGAAAACCCTCCTAAAACATCCTAGTTAAGAATAGGTCGAGCAACTAGGAAGCAATTCTTGGTTAATCTACACGTATATGCTGTAGGTTTTAGGAGGAGTAGGATTGAGTAAAAAGCTATAAAGCTGACGTACTCACTGTTAGACGTAATGTAAAGTAACGAATAGTGATGAAAAAGGCTAAAACACTAAAAAGAAAACTAG
>JAKQYE010000097.1:0-5714 GCA_023356605.1 Trichodesmium sp. MAG_R02
TAGCAAGTTAATTTAATATTTTGTAACCTTGTTTAAAGATACATTAAAAGTAATATCTATCTGAAAAAAACTAATTATAGTATGGAGATTTTTATGTCGACAGTACGCTATATATAGCGTAATCACTGAAGTGCTAGCTGAGTATAGCATTCTCCCATTGGAATTGGTACAATATAAGCCCAACTTCTATAGTTGATTTATTAACCATACTAAGGATTTCGATATTATATAAACAGGACTTATTTGATATCCTCCCCGGCCTAAGGGCACGAGAAAACAACCGAGCCGTAGCCTCTCGGCAGGTTGATATCTCACAGGCTGCTGCTAATTTGGCAGTATTTTTATGCTTGCCTATCTGTCTGTTTTTTGCCTCGGTAAGCCCACCCGCGACTAATATATTTCTTGTGAACTAAAAAATAAGAAGGACATGACCTGTGGAAAAAAATCAACTAAAAAGTCCCCCGCTTATGGGCGAAGCTTTAAACCCAATTTTTCCGTAAAAAAATATGTCTATAATACAGTGTGGTTTTTTCATTTTGTGAAGCACACACAACCAATCCGCCCAGCAACGTGAAAAACACTGAAAGGTATTGTATAATCTTATCCTCCTGGATAAGTCCTGATAAGCATAAAAATATCAGACAAGTAGGTAGGCAAAACTATTTGTACATTGACTAATAACTAATAATTGATAACTGAATTACCATCTTATACCAAAAATGAAACTAACAATATTGGCAATTATCGTTATTTTATCCCAAGTTAGTTGGATAAACTTAGCAAAAGCAGCCAACCCAGGATCTATCAGAAGACTATTAGAAACCAATGAATGTTCAGGATGTGACCTCCGTAAAGCCAATCTATCTAATGCTAACTTAATTGGAGCTGACTTGGAAGGTGCTAACCTCCAAGGAGCAAATTTGTCTGGTGCTAACCTAGCGGTAAGTATCCTTTCTGATGCTAATCTTTCCAATGCTAACCTTTCCAGAGCAACAATGAATGACGCAGATCTTCGAGGTGCAAATTTAACAGATGCTTACTTAGGTCATGCCAATTTATCTAGAGCTTATCTCACAGAAGCAAATTTAGAAAATGCCAATCTATTTAAGGCAAATTTGATTGAATCTCTTGCTAGTGGAGCTAATTTATCTAATGCAAATTTGCGTCAATCATCTTGGTTTCGAGCTAACTTAGAAAATGCTAATTTGGGAGGATCCGATCTTTTCAATGCTAATATGCATCAAGCAAATTTGAAGAATACAGACTTCTCTAATGCTAACCTTACTCAAGCCAAATTGATAGAAACAAATATAACTCTTGCTAATCTAAATGGAGCTAACTTAGAAGGAGTTAACTTGCGTGGTACAACTATAGGTCTAAGTGTATGTTTAATTACCAATTATATAGGTTGTGCCCCACAAAAAGTCATTCCTGAAGTCGAATAAAAAATCTATAAATAAATAGAATAAAATTTTGAGTAACCAAATTTAATCTCATATTTAAATCATCAATTATCAGGAACATCTTCTTGTATGAAAGTTCTGTTAAACTTTCCTAATACAATAAATTTTGTCAGTAAATTTCGTCTCAATGAGGTATAGCTGTTCTAGGTAAAATGCCTGTGCTATAAAGGTTTTATAATTAATACTTGAATCTTAATTAAAAAAGCAATGACAACTGAAGCTATCGTTTTATTATCAAAAAAAGAAATAGAAAAAATGCGTCGAGCAGGACGTTTAGCAGCGAAGTTACTACATCATCTTGAACCCCTTGTCAAACCAGGAGTAACTACTTTGGAATTAGATGAGGAAGCTGAACGTTGGACACAAGCTCATGGTGCCCGTAGTGCGCCCCTTGGTTATCATGGTTTTCCTAAGTCTATTTGTACTAGCATTAATGAGGTAATTTGTCACGGTATTCCTAGTAAAAAACAAGTCTTAAAACAAGGGGATATTATTAATATTGATGTCACACCAATTCTTGATGGTTATCATGGAGATACTTCTAAAACTTTTTTCGTTGGTACACCTTCTCCAGTGGCAAAAAAATTAGTTGAAGTCACGGAAAAATCTATGTATTTAGGTATTGCTGAAGTTAAGCCTGGAAATAAAATTGGGGATATAGGAGCTGCTATTCAAGAGTATGCTGAATCACAAGGTTTTTCTGTGGTTAGAGATTTTGTAGGTCATGGTGTGAGTAATATTTTCCATACTGCACCACAAATTCCTCATTACGGTATTAGGGGAAAAGGAAAAAAGTTACGAACTGGAATGGTATTTACTATTGAACCGATGATTAATGAAGGTACTTGGGAAGGCATTGTACTTAGTGACGGTTGGACCGCTATTACTCAAGATGGTAAGCTATCAGCACAATTTGAGCATACTGTGGCCGTAACAGAAACAGGAGTAGAAATATTGACTCAGTGTGAGGACTAATTACTGAAGTAAAAAGAATATGTCAACCCGCCGAGGGGCTGGGATGAAGAGCAGCGTCGAGAGGATATTAATTGCGACTATGAACTAAAATCTTCATAGTAGACGATATGGTTGGTGTTACCCTAAGCGATCGCCAACCTTACCTCATTCAGTAAAAGTTTCTAGGCATTCAGGACAATAATATCCTTGACTTTCTTTACTGGCCTTTCCATGATACCTGAGTTTTTTGATGGCCACACAGAGGATATTCCATGATGATTCAAAGTATTTAGGAACAAGAATCATCAAATCATTCCCACACTTTCTTGATGTACTACTGAATATACTTTATATTCACAAGAGTATATAAATAATACTATTTCTCTAAAATAATGTGAGGATATATACGTAAAAAAAATTACTTATATATGGGATTTTGGAGTGTGGCCTCACCAACATCACAAAAATGAAGGGGAGCATCATTACAAACTTATTTCCTCAGTCCAAACAGGTCTATGAAAATTTTCAAGTGTACCTACTTTTCCATTCATTTTCAATGATGAAATTCCATGCTATTAATCAAGGTACAGAATTATGGTTAATATTTAGTAGTATTTGTTTAACAAACTGTACTAAATTATGGTAAATATCTAAATATTATTCACCCAAATTTGCCACGGGTATACTGTATATAAATAACAATTCTCAGACTGTAGGGGGAAAATCTGATAATTGTTTAATATCAGAAAGGATAATTTCTGGTTTATCTCTATACATATTGACTTGACCACTAATATAGACATATCCTCTAGCCAAACCAAAATAACGATTTTTCAATAGTTGTAATAATGGCTTTATTTCTCTACTATTAGTATCTGGAATCCATAATTTTAAACGATGATCTTTAGTCCCATCGTAGATTAAAGCACCATTCTCTAACCACTTAGAAACTCCATTCTGTAAATCAAAGAAAACTGTAATAAATTCTCCAGCTTCTGCTGCAGCTAAAATTTTCGGAAAATCTAGTCTCACTTCTAGGACTCCTGCAGCTATTCCATGAGTACGATAATTTTCAACAATGGAAGCCCTTAACGACCACCAAGGTACCAGTAAATTATAATTTCTTTTGCGTTTCCCTTTATTTATTTGAGAATTCCAAACACCGAGATTATTTGCTTGAGCTTCTATTTCTGCTACTATCATTTCTTGATGATATAATCGAGAATATCCATATTTAAAAAAATATGGACTCCACCCTTCTTTAATTAGTTTTATATTAAAGTTTTCACCATTTTTATGTACATAAGCTATTAAGCGACCTTGATGGTCACGATACTTTTCCAAGCAATTTTCTCTAGGGTCATCTGTATCAAATTCAAGATCAACTTCGACAAGTTCACCGTTAGGTGATGCGAAGTATTGTATTGCCATTTCTGCTGCTTGTTTTCCAATTTCTGTAACAGGTTTTGAATATTCAGAATAGCTTTCTTCGGCATCAACATAATCGAGTCTAATAAATTCTCGCTTATCATTCAATAAGACTTTGATTGTATCACCATCAACTACTTTTGTAACTTGGAGATTTTTAATTGTTGTGCCTTTTTTTTTAATGGTTAAAATTTCAGATTTCATTGTTATTAATGTTTAAGGAAAAAGGTAAGAAGTTAAGAAGAAAACTTCATTTATTAGCATTTTTGTTAATCAGGAATTTATGATTATGTCCCTAGATTGAAGATAAATTTTTAGCAGCAGTATAATTTTCTAGTTAACTAGATTAGCTTAATATTATACATTACAGGGCTCTTGATTTAAGTCGGCTACACAATGATTTTAGGGCAGGGAGCAAGGAATAGGAAGATGCTTTTGGGTTGTCTGTAAACCCGTATAGCTGTATTCTACCTATAGCAATTTTATCTAAAGAGTGAAATAAATAGATCCTCTAATACCAATTAAAAAAAAAGAATGTCACGGACAGTAAGAAGAATAAAAATGTTTTACAGGAGATATACCTTTGACAAAAAAAGATAATTTCCGACCTAAAAAATGGTATTGAAGCAATTCATTCTGAGTCCTGACTTCTCAAAAATTCCCAATGCATGTGTAGCAAATATTTATTAAATTGGTATAATCCAGAAGGCAGAATGCACTTATGTTGAAGTAATAGGAGTTGTAGCTATTTTTTAAGCAGTCTATAGATTTTACGAATGATTTAGGATTACTATTGTGAAAAGCGCTACAAATATGGAAAAAAAAATCTGCTTTCCATCCATCGTTTTGACTTGAGCTGATAGCTATTTGCAGAGCAAATAGCTATCAAGGTAATTTTGAGTAGGGATACAGTCATACTAATATTTAATACTGTTTTCCCTTCTTTACTATCACCAGAGTGCCTTCAAATTAACATCCCAAATAAAAATACTATACTAGAATTGGTGTTACTTTATTCTTTCCATACCAGAATAAATATTAAACTTTCTGCCACGCAAAAAACCGACTAAAGTAATATTAAATTCTTTAGCTATTTCCACTGCCAAACTACTAGGAGCTGAAACAGCACAAACTATTGGCACACCTACAGTTATACACTTTTGTAAAATCTCAAAACTCGACCGCCCACTTACCATAACTATAAAATTATTTAAAGGTAATTGACCTGCTAAAAATTCTGAACCTATCAACTTATCTAAAGCATTATGTCTCCCCACATCTTCTCGTAACTTTAACAGTTTACCTTGAGTATCAAATAAACCAACAGCGTGTAAACCTCCTGTAGATTTAAAAATTCTTTGAGCAGTGTTTAATTTATCTGGTAGATTATAGATAATTTCTGTAGAAACTTCTAATCCTAAAGGAATAGCTGAAAATCCTTTTATTTGCAAAGATTCTATACTTACTTTTCCACAAACTCCACAGGCGCTAGTTGTGAAAAAATGTCTTTCTAGGGTTTTGAGATTGGGATTTAATTCTGAATTAAGGGTAACATTAACAATATTTTGCTGTTGTTCTCCATCAATTTCTCGGTCTATACAATAACTAATTTTGGCAATATCTTCTCGATTTTTAATAACTCCTTCACTATAAAGAAATCCAGCAGCTAAATCAAAATCCTCTCCTGGAGTTCGCATTGTAACTGCTATAGTTTGTTGGGGAAGAGTGAGGCGAATTTCTAAAGGTTCTTCTGTTGCTAATTGATCTAAATGAGTAACAAAGTTGTGATTTTCTACTACCCAAATTTTTGCTTTTTTTTTGTTACTTGGAGATTTTTTCATACTTAGGAAAGAGGTAAGAATTTTAGGT
>JAKQYE010000097.1:5814-21644 GCA_023356605.1 Trichodesmium sp. MAG_R02
TTCTGTTGCTAATTGATCTAAATGAGTAACAAAGTTGTGATTTTCTACTACCCAAATTTTTGCTTTTTTTTTGTTACTTGGAGATTTTTTCATACTTAGGAAAGAGGTAAGAATTTTAGGTTGCTTAAACAGCTATTCCTATAGAAACTATTTGTCTGCTTTGTTCTGGAAAAAATAGGCTTTTATGAAGTTAGCACATCTAGGAATTTAAAGCCTAAATAGGTATTTGGTGAAGATTAGCATTCGCTCTCAATATCTTTTTCATAAAACCCATAGGACTTACGCAAGGGCACTATGTATAGTGGCAATATCTTGAAAATGATAATTTTTTGCACCATATATAGCGGTACTACGTAAGTCCTGACCCAATTATTCTCTTGACAGAATTTTATACTGCAGGAAACCCCAAGGGAGTAATAATCCTATCTTGATAGTTTTGTTCAATTTGATATTCATTATTAATCAGATTGCGAAACGGCTTTAACTTTTTTTTTAGCAATATCAATCATTCAATATTCTTCTATATTCTTCTATTCCTGAGCTGGCATATAATGTCTTTTTAGTTCCTAAATATTTTTGTAATATACCATCAAAAATCTCAATAATCCAGTAGAAATCTTCCCCATAAGTGATGACGGTCTAAGTATAATGCGAACAATGGTAATATCTGGTTCTGGTTCAGAGTCAACTAAAGTAATAGGATGTGCTTCCATTACTTCTGCAAGATTTCCTAAAAGACGACGTAAATATTTAACTGCTCTATGATTTAGAAAACGATGAACTGGTCCTTCTTGACTCATATTAATGATTTCTCCATTAATTAATTACACCTTACGATCTTTTATTATTCCTCAGGACTTACGCAGTACCGCTATATATGGTGCAAAAATTATCATTTTCAAGATATTGCCACTATACATAGTGCCGTTGCGTAAGTCCTAATTCCTGTGTCTATCATAGGATGATAATCCTCTACATTCCATTTAGTAATATAGTTTTTTTAAATTTAGATTGAGATAAGTATTTATTGCTATAACTAAGTTTCAGCAGAAAAAATTTTCCATTCTTATTTGAAATTACTATGCTTCTCATTTTCCCTCTTTATCTGGAGACATCCAATACAGATACAATTTCTATGTTTTATTTATACCGATACTACATATAGCGTTTCACGTTGCTATGAGGTGCACACCGAACCGGGAAAGATCCTCGTACTTCAAAGTTTTACCCTTGTACCTCGTTTCCCCGAAATATGCTGTATATAGCAAGATGAAATAATTTATGAAAAAAGTTGTAAGAAACTGATAAGTGATAACTGAAAAGTTCTATTTTCCTTCCTTTTCATCCAAACAACCACTTAAATGACCCACTTCTTCTAACAGAAGATTAAACTTTGATCATTTTCTGTATCTCGCTGACTTTGTGCTGCTAATTATATTTATTTTATTACAGTATTTCTAGTGCTAAATTTTAGATTTTCTCACAAGTTAAGTTTGCACAGAAAAATCTTCTGGGTCGATTCCCCAATTTATCCATTTAACTGCTTCTTTTGCAGAATTAACATCAGGAGGTACTCTCAAAGTATGAATATTTCCGGTGCTTGGGCAGACCATTTTCAAAATAAATATTGGTTCAATATCTGCTTCTTCATCTATTCTTAAAAGAGTATATTCTTGCCAGTTATCTATTTCTATTGTTTGTAAATCTTGGCAAATTCTCTCATAACCAATTTCCTGAATTAAGACCCGTCTAAGTTCGGCATTTTTTGTTGTTAAAATCCATTTTGACCGCCATTCTTGAGGATTTGATTTTCCGTACACTTCTGGTAATCTCACCCCATGATAAGCATATAAATTATAACCATCAACAAATTCAATTGCTGGTTGTTCTAAAGCGTGGGGGCGATATTGAGCATCTAATAATAACTTTCTGGGGCGATCGCAAACAATACAGATATTTCTCAAAGGATATATCCAACCACAATATTTAACAATAGACTCAAGTACTCGCCAATTATCCCAATTATAATTACAGTTAAGAACAGAAATACAAAAATCTATCCAACAGACATAACTACTCCATAATTCTGTAGGAATAGGATAACTCCAAATACACAATAATTTGACTGAAACTTCTGATATTATATCTTGCCATTCTTCTTCTATTTGTGAATAAAGAATATGACTCCAAAGTTGATTTGGTTGTAGGGAACCTTCCCCAATTTGACCATCTATTTCTGTACATAATTTATCAGAAACTTGCATTTCTAATTCTTTCCTTAGAGGTTCCCACATATCCTTAAAAATATGACGATGACCATAATCATCTTTACTTTCCCATCGCTGCCAAATTTTCTGAAGCAAAATCTCAAAAGCTGCATGGGGACTATCATAAAACATAATTTTTGGGTTTGGGTATCCCATTAAAGTGTAAGCTAATTGAATTCCTTCCGCAGCTTTTTGACGGTTAATAGGCTGAGTAGAAAGTGCTATTTTTTGCCACTTTTCCCGATAAATTGGTATTAATGATTTTTGTTCTGGTGTAAGTTTTTCTATTTTAGTCTGCCACATAACGCCACCCCATAGGTTCATATTCTCGCTGAATGCTCACGACCCAGTTTCCTTGAGGAATTTTGACTGGTTTATGTTCTTCGTGGGTTAAATTTGCTGTTTCTGACAAGACTTTCAGGTATAAAGTGCCATCTTGTTCGTATACTTCCGCATCCCCACTGCTAATTCGATGAGAATGTCCTGTGACTTCTCCTTCCGCTAAAGTCAGGTGGGATAGTTTCTTACCTGCAGTTAGCTTGATTGGTTGCAATATAACATCACCTTGTCGAATTGGCTTCATCTTTATTTTCCCCTAAGGTTCTAATCGTAATCGTAACTAAATACTTTTAACTATAACAGGACTTACGCAGTACCGCTATATATAGTGCATAAATCCGTCTTTTTCAAGAGATTGCCACTATAATTAGTGCCGTTGTGTAGGTCCTGTATAAGATATAGTAATTTTAATTTAGATTGAGACAAATATTTCTTGCTATAACTCGCGTTTGGTGCAGAAAAAGTTTTCCATCCTTATTTGAAATGACTATACTTCATTTTAGATTTATTCTTGACATCTTCCCGACGCTGCTCTCATAAGATAGGGTGGGGTTCCCACTTCATGGCTATTAGGGGCTTTGGTGCTTCATAGCACCTGCCTTCGGAAATTTACTCTCTTCGGCTCAAAAGCCCGCGAACAATCTAAATCTTCTAGTTTTTTCCAGTTCCTTAGCATAACTGAGGTTTATTTGTCAACCACTCTTCCTGGTATTCATACCAAGCTTGAGTTCTGGCATCTAAGACTAAGTTAATGACGTAACGAAATAGCCCAAACTTTTCCTCATAATTGGTAGAGTGATAATTGTTTACTTAAAAAGCTCATCCAAAATTTGAGGCAAAATATATTTTTACCAAATATTTTCCTAGTGCCCAAGATTATATATCAAAGGTACAAGAGAAAGACAAAAATACTATGTTTTATTAAACTTATCACTCCCTATAAAAATAATTAATCATTCTTATCTAAGAAATTCGGATAAAAAAGCTCAAATCTAATACTCTAAAAACCTAACCTTAATCCAACTTTTCTAAACAGACTAAAGCATTATAATCAGGTACACCTTCAACAGAACGTTTACCCTTATCCAATAATATATTTCCCTCCGGCCAATGTACTTGTAAATTACCAGGCTTCATCGGAGCTAGATAAACCCGCCCTTTGAATTCACCCAAATCATTTTTCAATACCACATCATCCCCATCTTTCAACCCTAAATTTTCAGCATCAAAAGGATTAATTAAAACTGCTTCTCTGACAGCACCAGTAATCGCATCCTTTTGAGATTGTATCATACTATTAAACTGTTTACCTCGGCGAGTTGCTACTAAAAAATGTCCCTCTGGTAACTTCTCTTTTGGCGGAGAAAGTACGGAAAATTTTCCCTTCCCGTCAGGTGTGGGAAAATTCCAGCCAAAACATAAATGGGAACCCCCATATTGAAAGTTATCTCCAGGTTCTTTCAAATGTTGAATACCCGAATATTGAGAAATTACTAAGGCAATTTCCTGGCGAATTTCCCCAGTATTTTTAAAGTCTAACTTATCAGCTAATTCCGGACGTACTAATTTGGCTAAATCCATAAATACTTCCCACTCAGGGCGAGCTTCCCCAATTCTTTTTCCGGGAATTTCTGGGCTTAAAATCACCCTTCTTTCTGTAGTAGTTTCTGTCACCCCTCCTGGAATTTCATAACGAGTTGTAGTAGGTAAAAGTATTACTGTTTCTCCCGGTTCAACCAACATTTGATTAGAGCAAATAATATCCTGATGTACTCGCAAAGGTACCCGTTTCATAGCAGCTTTTACATAATCTGGATCTGGCAAAACTTCTAAAAAATTTCCCCCTACAGAAAACAAAACATCTAACTTTCCTTCTGAAGCATTATCAATCATTTTTGAAGTAGTTAAACCAGGATGACTCGGCACGGAAAAACCCCAAAATTTGCTCATTACTTCCGCATTTTCAGGATTAATTTTTCTACCTCCAGGAAACACTGTGGAATAACATCCCATTTCTGCTCCACCCTGTACTCCAGAATGACCTCTAATTGGCATTAAACCACAGCCTTCTCTACCAACAAAACCTTTAGTTAAGGCTAAATTAATAATAGCTCTAACATTATCTTCCCCAGACTCATGTTGAGTAATTCCCATACTCCAAACAAAGACGGCTTTTTCTGCTTTTCCGACCATTTTGGCAAAGGCATACATTTCATCCCGGGAAGCTCCGGAAAAGCATTCTAATTCTGACCAAGACTGGGCATCTAATGAAGTTTTTAATTCTTCAAACTGATTAGTATAATTATCTATAAAATGTTGATTAACCCAATTATTAGCAATTAAATGTTTAATGGTGCCGTTGATAAATGCTATATCCCCATTGACATTAACTAAAAAGAAATCTTCGGCAAATTTTGTACCAAATAAAGCACTCTCTGGAATAGATGGTACCCAATAACGCTCCATCCCTGGTTCCCGGTAAGTGTTAATAACAACAATTTTTGTGCCGGCTTTTTTCGCCCAGTGTAAATATTTAACTGTAACAGGTTGATTATTTGCTACATTGGAACCGATGAATACCAATAGGTCTGTACCTATCCAGTCTTTGTAGGAACAGGTAGTAGCAGCAGCACCAATAGTAGTTTTCAGCGCACCAGTACTAGGGGAATGACAAATTCGGGCAGCATTGTCAATGTTATTAGTGCCGATCGCCCGCGCAGCTTTTTGAGCAGCATAATAAGTTTCATTGACAGTGCCACGACTGGTTAGGTAGAAACCTGTACGGTCTGGGTGGGTAGTTTTGAGGCGATCGCTAATTATTTCCATGGCTTCATCCCAACTAATTCGTCGAAACCCCTTTTCACCTTTGTCACGGCGCATAGGGTAAGGTAGTCGCCCCATTTCCCGCAGGTCTCCGCTGCTTTTATTTTGGAGTTGAGAAATATCTCTCAGTATTTCTGGGTTAAATGCTCCCATAGTATTGAGTCGCAATAGTCGGAGGCGGACATTACATAGATGAAAGCCGTCAAGAGTCCAGTCTTTCATCCCAGTTGTACCTAGGGAACAACCATCGCAGACTCCTTTGTTGAGTATATTCCAGGCGTAAGGAAGTTGGTCGAGGTTTTCTATTCCAGCCCGGATCAGTTCCCAATAGTTATTGGGGTATTGCTCGCCAATACCGAAAGGTTTCCAGGTTGCCCATATTTTGGGATTCCAGATTTTGTTTGGTTTACGCAGCATATTTTTTTTGACCAAAATAATAATTTTTATGGGACAATAATACTACACAAAGGTTTAGGTTTGTCCTAATTTTTAAAGAAATTTAATAGGGGCATGAAGTAGAAAGATGAAAAGTAATAGGACTTAGGTAACGGCACTAATTCTAGTGGCAATATCGTGAAAAAGACAAATTTATGCCCCACATATAGCGGTACTGCGTAAGTCCTGAGTAAGATAGAAAACAAGCAAAAAATACAGGGTTTACCCCAACTCGAAGATATAGTTATTTTAAATAAGGATGAGATAGATTTTGCCTGAAATAGTTTCATAGCAAGAAACACTTGTCTCAATTCTATTGTTAAACGACTATAATACCCTATTTGTAGTCCCGATTCGCAAATCTCTTCTACTAGATATGGCGTTTGGTGTGTAAGTCCTGACATCTGATCTTCCTAAACATAAATATGAGAATATTTAAGTATCCAGATAAACTGAAAACTAATTTATGAATATCAGTAAGTAGCGATCGCTCACTACTATTCAAAAATTAAATCCAATTGAAAAAAATAAAAACAAAAATCCATTAATGCCAACTTCTGTAGAGATATTCCAAATAATTTGCCTAATACCCATCATTAGTGGGTGTATATATTTAATCCTAAGTGTCTGGACTATTAGAAATTTTTTGAGAAAAACCACTACGGACATAAATACCACAGAAAAATTTCACCCCCCTGTAACTGTACTAAAACCAATACGGGGCATTGAAAAAAACCTTAAGTCAAATCTGCATACCATTACTGTTCAAGATTGGCCTGAGTATCAGATAATTTATTCTGTTCAAGATCCTCAAGATTCAGCTCTCCCTATTCTGAACCAACTCCAAGCAGAAGTAGACAACCAAAAGATTTCTGTTGTTATTGACAATAAAGATGCGGGAGCTAACGGCAAAGTCAATAATTTGCTTGGTGCAATAGCTCAAGCATATCATCAGATTATTATTATTAGTGATAGTGATACTAATCTGAAACCCGACTATATCAAAAATATCATATCCCCTTTATCAAATCCTAATGTGGGAGCAGTCTGTACTCTCTTTAAAGTCAAAAGTGCTCAGAGATGGTTTGAAAAGATGGAACTATTAACAATAAATGCCGACTTTATTCCCAGTGTTATATTCGCAGCAGTCACAGGAGCATCCAATGCTTGTTTAGGACCCTCTATCGCTATAAGTCGCAGCACATTACAAGAACTGGGTGGTCTCGAGAGTCTGGCAGATTATCTTGTAGAAGATTATGAACTAGGACGGAGAGTTTGGACTTCTGGAAAAAAAATGGTGCTTTTGCCATATACTATTGATGTGACTGTAGACCTGAAAAATTGGCAAGAGTGGTGGACTCATCAGGTCTATTGGGATCAGAATACATATTTAGCGCGTCCCTGGCCTTTTATTGCAACTATATTAATCCGGGCAGTACCTTTTGCTATTTTGTTCGCTATATTACGAATGGGGGATTTATTGGGATTAGGAGTATTAGGAATTACGGTTGCTTTACGACTTTTGAGTGCTGGGATAACTTTAAAAGAGTTGAAAGATGTAGAAGGTTTTCAAAGTCTTTACTTATTACCTTTACGTGATACTTTCGGTTTAATATTTTGGTTTTTGGCATTGACTAAGCGTACAGTAGTATGGAGGGGCGTTAAATATAAATTGGTTGATAATGGAAAAATGGTTCCCCTGAGCAAAGGAGTAGGAGATTAGGAAATAAAACGGAAATTGAAATATATCCGATTTCTTTTTCTTCAATGTTTTCAATGAAAAAAACTGAAAGATTTTATGAGAAATTAATCCTGATTAATACTGTATTTTAATTGATTACTAAAACTGTTATTTTATTGTTAAAAATTAGATAAAATTATAATTGTTGGTGTAGATAAAAGTCAAAATGAGTCCTAATCTAATGACAGTAAATAAACAAATTAAGCCATTTTATTTTGATATTACAGATGATGAAATTAAATATTTCTTATCAGAATCTGAGAAGATTTTAAGGTCTGGAAAACTGATTTTGGGGGACCATACCAAAGCATTTGAACAGGCATTTGCTGAATATGTAGGGACAAAGTATGCGATCGCTGTTAATAGTGGTTCCTCTGGACTAGAAATTATCTTACGCTTAAAAAAGGTTGAAGGAACAACAGTTTTAGTTCCTACCAATACTAACTTCGCCACTATTGCCATGGTAATTCGCGCTGGAGGAAAATTGCAATACCTTGATATGGATGAAAGAACATTTGCCCCTTCCTTAAAAATGGTACAAGAGGCAGTAGAGAAAGGTAAAAATCTTCCCGAGAAAATTTCTGGTGTATTGTGGGTTCATATTGGAGGTGTAATTTCTCCTGAGTTTCCCCAAGTGGTGGAATATTGTCATCAGCAAGGGTTGTTTGTTCTAGAAGATACTGCCCATGCTCATGGTAGTCAAATAAATGGTGTTAGTGCTGGAAATTTGGGAGACGGTGCTGCTTTTTCATTTTTCCCGACTAAGGTTATGACAACTTGTGAGGGAGGAATGATCACTCTGAATAATGAGGAGGAAGACTATATCGCGCGATCGCTCAGAAACCAAGGAAAACGAGGTATGGACTTTGGTGGTTTACATACAGATTTTGGGAATAGTATGCGCATTACGGAAATTAATGCTGTGCTAGGTAGAATTCATTTAGCAAAATTGCCGGAAATGTTGCGAAAACGGCAGCAAGCTTATGAATTAATTACAGCACCTTTGAAAGAAGCTGGTCTATCGTTTGTATCTACAGAAAAAATGGATGTAGCTAGTAATTATAAATTGATTGTTCATTTACCAGACGGAATTAACCCTAAAGAGGTAAAGACAGCTTTGGCAGAGAAAGGAATATTTTTAGGAGGAACAGTTTATCAAATACCTTGTCATCAGCAACCAGTTTTTGAAGGTATTTGTGAAGGTCAGAGTTTTCCTGGTGCCGAACGTTGGTGTCCCAATCATATTTGCCCGCCTTTAACTTCTGGCACAACAGAAGAAGATGCTCAACGAGTTGGAGAAGCTTTAGTTGACATACTCTCGACATTGCACTGACCCATGACAGGATAGTGCAAGAGTCTTAAATCAACAGGAATTACCCAAATTCACATAAGGGCGCTATATGTGGAGGCTTTTTGGCATTACCCCTTATGGTCAGGACGGGAGGACGGGTAAGTCCTAACCAATATATACAGGACTTACTCAGAAACACTATATATAGTGTGGGTTAACGGCGTAACCCCTACAGATGGTGTATATTTTTATCTGCGTGGGTAAGTCCTGACATATAGTTATTTTAATTTAGATTGAGACGAGTATTTCTTGCTATAACTAAGTTTCAGTAGAAAAAGTTTTTCATTCTTATTTAAAATGACTATACATAGATTTTCTCAGGAAAGTTTTGAGCAGATAAAATCAGGACTTACGGAACAGCACTATGTATAGTGGCAATATCTTGAAAATGATAATTTTTGGCACCATATATAGCGGTACTGCGTAAGTCCTGAAAATCTGATCTTTGACTTTTGACATTTGACTTCCATCAGGACTTACGTAAAGGCACTACTTGTAGTGTAAATATCTGAATTTATTGTCAAAAATACACTATATATGGTGGCACTGCGTAAGTCCTGTTCCATATATACCTTTTCCCTTTAATTAAATGACAAAAATCGAAGTTTCTCAAATTGAATATGTTGATGTAATTGTCATCGGTGGTGGAATTGCTGGAATTTCTATTGCCGAATTTCTGGCTCGTCATAGTCGTCTTTCTATCAAAGTATTAGATAGTGCCCCACAGTTAGGAACATTTGCTTCGGGTAAATTAGAAGGTTGGTTTCATACTGGGGCACTTTATTCTGGACATGATGATGCCCAAACTTTTATTAATTGTGTGAATAGTCTGGAGGATTTAATCAATTTATATAGTTCCTATTTTTCCGAAGAATGTAACATTGCCCTTACAGAAACAAAACCTAATTTTTTTACTCCCGCAGTTATCCCTAATTCTAAAGGTTGGTTTAATGATAGACCTGTATATTTAATTCATCCTCAAAAAAATTCTCCAGAAATAGGTCTATCTGGTCTCAAAAGTGATTCGGTATATTTGGAAATTCAGCGTAACCGAGTTTTAGGGAGATTAGAAACTGCTTATGGTCAACAACATAATTGGCTTCAAAATGGCAATTGTGTGGCACCAATTTATGCTCAAGTTGAAGGTTATGAAGGTTTAGATTGTTCTTTGTGCTATTCAATGGAAAGTATAGATGATCTTTGTTGTAGATTTGATAATTCTTATAGTTTAGAAAATTCTAGTTATGAAGTTATTAAAACTTTAGATTGTTCTATGAATACTACTGGGATAATGAGAACTTTAGTTACTAGTGCTCTAGAGCGAGGGGTGACATTCGAGACAGGGGTAACTATTGATAAATTACTAATAGATAGTTATGGTAAAATTCAAATCAAAAGTCTTTTGTGTCGCACCCAAAATGGTTTTCCCAAACGTCTAAAAGCACGATTATTTGTTTTTGCCGTGGGAAAGGGTTTTGAACCGTTTTTATCTGATTTACAAGTCCTGGCAAAACTTAAACGTAGTCGTAGTGCTATGGTGGTAGCTCAACCTGCATTAACTGATACTAATTTTGTGCGGATGTCTACTAAGAGAAAGTTTCATTTTAATCATTTTCTGCATAATTGTGAGGTAGGTGGGGAAAAATTTGTTTATTCTATATTGGCTGATTCTAGTTATACAAATGATGACCTAGTAAATCAAGAATATGAAGTGGATATTGAGCCAATTTTGGATTCGGCAGAACGATATTTTGGTAAAGATAAACTTTACAGTCGAAATCTCTTTAGTTATGAGTGTGTAAAAACAGAATTTATTAGTCAGGAAGAACAAAAACGGCGTTATAGTTATTGGATAGAGTCAAATCCTAATAGTAATTATTTGTGTGTTTTGCCAGGGAAGTTTTCTTTTTTCCCGACTGTAGCATTTCAATGTTATCGACGGATTAAAAGTCTAATTAATTTTGAGGAATATGTGGAGAAGACAACTTTTGTTCCAGATGTTAAAGTCATTGAGGAGGCAAATAAGTTAATTGCTGATTCTTATCCAATGAAAATTATTAGAAATTGTTCAGCAATTAATAATAACCTGAATTTCTAGGTTGGATGTATTACAGCGCTTTTCAAATTGATAAACTACATGGCCATAACCAAAGCCTTGTAGGAACGTTGCATAACAAAAATGTGTTTCATGTCCCTAAGCGTTACGTCCCTACTGTGGTCTACCGACATGAAAACTGCTGTCACCCACATTCAGTACTACAAAATGTAGTAGATAAAGAGGGTGAAACTTGAGTAAGTATTTAGACTTATAGTATTGGGTAATAGTATTGGGTAGAAGATGGTCACAAATCAGTAGGCTAATAATCCATTTTCACCGTATTTTTGCATAATTGATGTTAGGTCAAAAGTTTCTCCCAAAGACGGTTTGAACTTGCTTGTGATTCCGGCTGTACTCTATGAATACCTGATATAATGATATTAATTACCCAAACTTATTAATAGACCAATTCAAAAATTTCCAAAGCCTATCTATCACTTGACTACTCCCATCTTAAGTAATTGCTAAGTGATTTGATTTGACACTACTATTCAATTCGTTATTTCTGGTTTTTTTTCTCTACACTTTTTAAATCCGATTCTCAGGGCAGTTGACTTTCAACTATTAACCATATTTGTTGAATTTTACCGTAAGTTTTTGATAGTTATTGATAGCTATATCCCTTAATATGACTGGGATTTAAATTAAATTCATCTATTTGTTGAACTAGGTTGTGAGCTAGTTTTATATGAACTGGAACTCGGCTTAACCATTTAATATTTGTATTCTACTGCATATTTTATTGAGTATTATATTGCACTATCTGCTACCATTAAACTGTCAATTGTCAACTAATCTTCAAACTATTTCATAGGTTGGCAAAATTGTTTTTGGTCATATTCACAGAATCTACCCCTAAACCCTCCCGGTTGGGGAGTAGGTAGAGATATTCCATAAGGGCGTCCCTACAGAGGAACAGGGAAGGTATTGATGAGATAGTCGGATATACTTGTCCTTTTATTTTTTTTGCAATGCCCTAGTCACTATGACAGGGAGATAAACGCGCATTTTAAACATTTTGGCTGCTGGACAGGCAGTGTCAGTCTGGGTCGCGGTCTTTATACCTGAAGAAAGTAAATCTTGGAGGACAAGTGCTATGAAGCAGAAAGCCCCTAACAGCGATTGAGCGGGAATGCTGCCCTGTCTCCTAAGAGCAGCGTCGGGAGGATCTCAACCTGTATTTATGACCATGAGAGCTCATATATTTACATATTACTATTGTCTTTAAATATAGTACAAATTTTTGCTACTGTTATCAGCACTTTCACATGCACTACATTAGTAGTATCTTGTACTATGTGAGCATGCCAGCGCACATTGCTATACTACTGGTCATAAACTTCAACAATACTTAGCCCAGTTTGATAAACAGTATCTTTCAATTGCTTTGGTTCTTTCACTTTGACATGATGACCAAACCCAATAACCCAACTTAAAAAACTCACATCTTTTAAACACCAACAAGGTAACTTGACTTGAAATTTATAGGGAAAATCTTTATTTTTTGTACCTTTTAAACGGAAAATTTTTTCATATTCCTTCTTCTGAAGAAAACTGCTATTATCTTTAGGAGGAGGAGACATTTTTAATTGTCCTGATGGAAATCGTTTAGTTTTTTCACATACAAACTTAAATTTTTCTTCATCAAACCACAACTCTACTGTTACTATTACTTGTTTTTTTTGTTGGTTTTTCAACTCTTTACCAGGCTTTTCCTGTCTCAAAAAAATTCTTTGGTCTTCGGCAGAATAACCTAAAAATATACCAAAACTGGCATCCAAAAGTCTTTGTAACCGTTGTAATTTTGACCGTTGTTCTTCTGGGGAGCAAGAATCTCCTAAATCTTGAGTAATACGTAACCTATCTAAACGTTCAAATCGCAACAAACCATTGAATACATCTCCCCGACATTCAAAACCTAAATACCAAGCATCATTAAAAAATACTATCTGTAATAACCGAGCCGCAAGTTTTCCTTCTACATCTCCAGTAAATTTTCCTTTGCCTTTTAATCGCTCTAACTCAACTAATTTTCGATTAACAATAAATTCTTCAACTTGATCGAGTTGTCGAGATAATACATCCTCATCCAGCAATTCTAAGTTTATCATTGATTGATGGGCGATCGCTCTAATTGGATAAGGTTCTTCTGTCTTAATCTTAGAATGAATCATTCGCTCACAAAATTGCTTATAAGTAGATAGATCTATGGGGTCTTCCATACTTTTAACTTGTGCCTGCAATAGATCCTGCAAACGTTTTAATTTATTTTGGGATAAAATTCCTGTCCCGGCAAAATAACCATGTCGCATGGGATAATCTGATAATATTTGAAATGGTTTGAGAATATATTCTACATCCTTGCGGAATTGATCTCTACAGTCTCCTCCTATTCCTGCTTCTTTGGATAAGGTTTGCGCAAAAAAGTCTAGACTTTTTTTGTCCCCGTCTTTGAGAAATGGTTTGTTTAATATCAGACGAATGGCACTCATTAACCTTTTAAATGGGCCAGTATCTGAATAAGGATGAGGAATGATGTCTCTGTCTGAGTTCTTTTTACTTTCTGGTTTTATTCCCCTCTTTCCCTTTTTTGAAAGGGCTAGCCTAGATGTTCCCTTTTTCTCTTTTCTCTCTTGCGTTAGTAGTAGGGGGGATATTTCTTTACTTAATATTGCAGGGTCGACAGTTTTTCCTTCTGCTACGATACCATTTTTTTCTAACCAAGCTAAGTCATTGGCGATCGCTTCTCGGTTTCCATAAATTTCTCCTTTTAATAAGGCTATAACTGCTACTATTTCTGCTAAAGCATCGGGAAATTCTCGTACTTCTTTAAATATGTCCCTTAGTACATCGGGTTCTGTATCTTCTAAATTTCCCAGACCGGGATATTTAATCAGTAGGGAGATTAAATGCATAAGGCGATCGAAGTCTAGGAGTCGAGAGTAGGAATGAAGTTCTACCCGGGAGTTACGGTTTCTACGGTTAATGTGACTACGGTTCAGGGAGTCAATCTTTTGCTGTATTATTGTAGGCTCGAATGTAGCATTTTGAATGGTATGGACTACGGCAAAGCCTTCTGCTACTAACGGCTGAAAGTTTTTCAGGGATTCAAACATTTTTTCGACAATAGTTTCTGGGACTTTACGAGTCCGTTGTTTATTCCATTTTAGGCAGGTAGGGAGAGGGGTTTTTAAATGCCATGCTATCCATTCACAGTTTTCTTGGGGTAGTTTCTCGAGTAGGCTGATGCGATAGGGGCGTATGGCATTGGTAGCATCGTATATGATCGGGACACCTTCAGTGATGTTTTGGGAAATTTGCCTTAGCAAGTTGGTTTCTATGTCGCTCCATTCTCCTTGGAAGGTTTCTTGGCCATAGAGTTTGGACCGTATTTTGTCTGTAGAAATGATGGAGTAATTTCCTAGGGTTGACAGTTTGGTAGCAAAGGTTGATTTGCCTGCTCCTGGAGGGCCGATGAGGAAGTGACAGATTAGAGGTTTGTTCATTTGTGGTAATAGTGTCCAGGTTATTAGGTTTACAGTATTGAACTTTTGTTCCCAAGAGTTCGATAACTTTTTTCTTTAACTATAAGAGTTATCATGGCATATTTTCAATAGTTTTGATGCGAATGAGAATAGATTTAAGTCAGGATTTACCCACAAACACTATATGTAGTAGAGGCAATGACTATTAACCTCTACAGATAGCGTATATCTACGAGTTGGTGTAAATTCTCTAAACTATAGCACTCGAATATTGGACGCGGATATGGCTAAATGCTAGAATTCAGCGACAGCAACTTTTGACTTCTTACTTATGACTTTTGACTTCTATAGAGGGACAATGCTATTTGCCCCCATTAGATATGGCGCTTGGTTGGTCAGTCCTGATTATCTCAGAAAAAATAATTGTAATTCGCATTAAATATGATAAAAATGGTTGCAGTTCTCTAAAAATGCTGCTATTTTTAAAATGTCAATCAAATCTTGAGCAAATTATTAACCGACATTCCGCAGATCTTGATATATCTTTATGTATATTTACATTTTCAAAGAGACTTATACCAAAAATATTCGTTCTATAACTCAACATAAATAAAGCTTATTAATAACTAAGTTTTTATCAGGACTTACGCAAAGACAATATATATAGCGAATGACAACTTCGACGAACTTCACGCTTTGTCTCATGCGTTAGCCCAGCTTTGCGTTAGCAATCGCCTAACTATTTTTATTCAACCCACATTCCGCACTTCCGACATGTAGTACAAAAAGATACATGAATTATCATTACTATTTTGAGCCAACAAATTTAACAAATTAATCCTATAGAACAGAAAAAATTAGTGGCATGAATATTTTGGGCAAACCAGGGATTTCTTTTGGCAGCAGAACATACAGGAGGAACTACACTTGTGTTGTTCGCATCAGTTAATCTCCTTAGCTCTTCAAGTAATGCGATCGCGAAGCGGACTGGAAGTCTATCGCTTCTTATTATTGTTTCCCAGATAATATTTTTGACAACTTGAGGGTAAAAACTCTAAAATTAAGCTCCTTTCTTCTGTGAGATTTACCACTTTTGGCGATTGATTAATTCTCAAGAAATGTACGACTTGAAAGCATTGAAATATCCATCTTAATGTCGGAGTATTTGTGAGTTTTCCTAATTGGTTTCTCACTTTACTATTGCTTCAAAGTAAAGTTTTTCTCAGTTCTCTTTGCCCTAGATTATACACTAATAAACACAGTGACATAATACACAGTATTGTTTCTACTC
>JAKQYE010000098.1 GCA_023356605.1 Trichodesmium sp. MAG_R02
TGTATTTTTCTACACCTCGTGTATCATCAACGCGCGCGATTACTTTTTAAAGGACAGTAGTAAATTTTTCTATCATTATCTATTAATCCCATTAATCTTTGTGTTGCATACCCAAATCCATAGCCAGCTAAAACGATAGCTTTTGTAACTCTAGGGATTGAAAAACTATAACTTTTCACAAGTCTAAAAATGCCATATACTTTATCTATCAGTGCTTTTATATTTAATTAGCACACCCTAATTTGAGAATTTATCCTTGAAGTCTATTTGAAAATATAAATATACATAAAGATATATAAATATCTGCGGAATGTCAGTTTAATCACTGATTATCTAGACATGATATTACTCCTAACTGGAATTTCGATAATAAAAGCTGCACCTTGCTCAACATTCAAAAAATACAACCTTCCCCCATGGTTCTCAACTATAATCTGATAACTAATTGAAAGCCCCAATCCCATTCCTTTACCAACATCTTTAGTAGTAAAAAAGGCATCAAATAATTTGGGCTGGATATGTTCAGCAATACCAGGACCGTTATCTGTAATTTCAATTTGCACCCATGTAGAATCAAGCAAGCAAGTTCTGATAGTAATCTTAGGAGAATAATTCGTAACCTTGCAGTTCCCACATAAATCATCCAAGGCATCGATGGCATTAACCAGCAAATTCAGAAACACCTGATTAATCTCCACAGCATAACACTCGACTAGGGGTAAATCCCCTAAAAATTTCAATATCTCAATTTCTGAGCGTTTTGAATTAGCTTTCAACCGACTCCCCAAAATCATCAGAGTGCTATCCAAACCTTTATGCAAATCTACTTTCTTTAGATCTGATTCATTCAAGCAAGAAAAAACGCGCAACGATGAAACAATCTGAGTAATTCTATTTGTTCCCGCCCGCATCGAATGCAGCAATTTAGGAAAATCAACCCTAATAAAATCCAGGTCAACTTCATCAAACAACTCAGCTACCCTATCCGGAGTCTCTGGAATTTCTTGTTGATAGGTATGGATGATAGTCAGTAAGTCTTCTATATAAGTTTCAGCGTGTTGGAGATTACCATAAATAAAACTAATAGGATTATTAATTTCATGGGCAATTCCAGCTACTAACTGACTTAAACTAGAAAGTTTTTCTTTAATCAGTTGAGTTTGAGCTTGGCGTAAGTTTTGCAATGCTTCTGATAATTCAGCAGTCCGTTGTTCTACCCGAGTTTCTAATTTGTCAGCAAATTCTTGAAGAGCAGTTTCTACCCGTTGACGTTCAACAATTTCCTGTTCCAATTGTGTATTTTGTTTATCTAGTTCTGCCTCAGCTCGTTCACGACTTTCTTCACTTAAGACAAACCACCACACACCTATACCAATGGGCAAGAGTAGGGAAAAGAAGACTGCTTCAATGACACCTACTACAAGTTGCTTAGTTTGAGTAGAGATTTCGGATGACTGTTCTACCTGTAGATAGTAAACTAATCCCAGAAATGTAGCTATAGTTACTGCCACAGAAAAAAAGATTCCCAAAAATTTGATAATTCTTTGACCTAGTAGAGGTGAAATTTTGCTCCTAGTTAGTTTCTCGGCGAAGCTATTTTTCCGCTCCTTAGTCAGGTTAACGGTCTGTTTCTTGCATTGATCATGACAGCGAGCATCTAAACTACAACAGAGCGAGCAAATATGTCCGTCATACACAGGACAGAAGGCCATATCTTGAACTTCATAGCTTTTAGTGCAAATACAGCAGGTGAGTAGAGAGTCGCTGCGCTGAAGATTCTGAACGGTGTTTTGTCGGGCTATGTAATATTTACCTTGGGTAACTAAGGCGATAATTGGGGATAGAGAGAATGCAAGAGTAAGAGCAATAAAGGGTGAATAAGCTTGTAGCAGTGGGCCGAATAACCCAACAAATGCTATAGTGGCAATCACAGAAGCGATGGCCATCGAACCAAAGCCTACGGGATTAATGTTATAGAGGTAAGCGCGTTTAAATTCAATGTAGGAGGGACTGAGTTTCAGGGGTTTATTAATGATTAGATCAGCGACTATCGCTCCTATCCAGGCAATGGCAACATTAGAGTAGAGACCCAAAATAGATTCCAAGGTTTCAAATATTCCCAGTTCCATTAATAGCAGAGCGATCGCTACATTGAAAATTAACCAAACTACTCTGCCTGGGTGAGAATGGGTGAGGCGAGAGAAAAAATTAGACCAAGCGAGAGACCCTGCGTAAGCATTGGTGACATTAATTTTGATTTGGGAAATTATGACAAATAGAGTGGCAATGAATAAGACAACTTCAGGTTGAGAAAACATATCTGCGAATCCTGCTAGATACATTTGAATTGGTTCTTTGGCTTTAGTGATAGTAATGCCGTGCGCGATCGCTAATGTTGCTAAAAAGGCTCCCCCTAACTGTTTAGCAAGACCTAAAACGACCCACCCTGGTCCTGCCACTAGCATTGCTATCCACCATTTCCGGGAATTATTTTGGTTTTTCGAGGGTAAAAACCGCAAGTAATCAACCTGTTCCCCAAGTTGAGCAATTAGG
This sequence comes from Trichodesmium sp. MAG_R02, assembly GCA_023356605.1. Lineage (GTDB taxonomy): Bacteria > Cyanobacteriota > Cyanobacteriia > Cyanobacteriales > Microcoleaceae > Trichodesmium. Next base: position 2,554 of record JAKQYE010000098.1, read on the forward strand.
GAAAAGGAAACTTTTGCTGCCATGGCAAATAAAATGGGATCGAATTTGTTTCCTACTGGGGAATTTCCAGTAAAGTTAAACCAATAATTTAGAGCTTCTGGTTCTTTATGAAGAACAAATAAATAGGGAGAAACCATCAAAAACAACCAAATAGGTTGAGTCCACAGTTGCAATTTATTGATTAAGGTAACTCCATAAAAAACTATGGGAATAATAATGACTGAACAAATCAGGTAGCCCCAAGCTAAAGTAATGTGAAAATATAGTTGTAGAGCTTGAGCCATTATTGCTGCTTCTATGGCAAAGAAAATAAATGTGAAAGAAGCATATATTAAAGAAGTAATGGTTGAGCCAATATATCCAAATCCTGCCCCCCTAGTTAGTAAATCTATATCAATATTATATTTAGAGGCGTAGTAAGCAATGGGAAGACCTGCTAAAAAAATAATTAGACTGACTACAATAATTGCCCAAAAAGAGTTAGTAAAGCCATAGTTAATAACTAAAGATCCTCCTATTGCTTCTAGTGCTAAGAAGGAAATACCCCCTATTGCAGTATTTGCTACGAGAAATTCTGACCATTTTCGAAATGATTTTGGAGCATAACGCAGAGAATAATCTTCTAGAGTTTCTGTGGCAACCCAACTGTTGTAATCTCGGTGTTCTTTAACTATTTTTCTATCTGTTTTTGTCATTTAATTTATGTGGTATAATAATTAATTTTGTAAGTCTTTTTGCCTTAATTCAAGTTACCCAATAATTAAGAGTATTATTGGTTATTAAGCAATGTATAAATTACTGGCTTCTCTTATCTCACGAATAATATGATTAGTATAGCAAGCAGCAATGACTTATGACAGGAAGATATTAATGGTATTCTTATTATTAGGACCTACCCAAGGACTTTTAATTGTAGAGTAAATATTTAAATAAATAGCCAAAAATACACTATAGCAATCCTATTTTATTTGTGGCAAAAATCTTACTGCTTTTTAGGCAACAGGCAACAGGTAAGAGTTTCAACTTTTTTATCTACTTTTTGATTTGCCGCAAGACATTTAGGACTGCTATATATAGCAATCAGCGGGTGGGTCGCGACAGATATAATAGTAAGAATAGTATATCCAGTCAAAAGAAAAAAACAACATCATATAGCAATCCTATGAGTGTTAGTGGCAAAAATCCTACTGCTTTTTAGGGAACAGGGAAAAGGGAACAGAGAATAGGTAAGAGTTTTAAAAGTTTTATTTACTTTTTGATTTGTCGCAATTGATTTGTCGCAACCTATGTGCGGACTGCTATAGAGTAACTAGATGATTTTATCAATGAAACATAAGAATCTAATTGATTTGTCGCAATTGATTTGTCGCAACCTATGTGTGGACTGCTATAGAGTAACTAGATGATTTTATCAATGAAACATAAGAATCTAAATAAATAAAAATAGCCTAGGGGATCAAGATGATTTTTTCGGGAACATCCTACCATAAAATTAAATAATTATTAAATATTTCTCACAGTTTTATTAGGGAATGGAAAAATCAAGCACTGTTTCATGAGGTAGAAAGTTTAAAGCTTCAATTATATTGGAACACAAGGTTATTTAAAGGGGGTCGAAAAAGAGCAACTCTTTGAGTTCTTGAGGGCACAATATTATCTGAGATTATCAGATTTACAAAAACATTTAAAGAGGCAATATAATGTAGTTTTTGAGTCTAATAAAAGTTATTATAATTCGCTCAAATAACCGGAAATAAGTATGCGAAAAAAATCCCAAAAAGAATCCGGCTAAAAATAATAAATTAGTGAAATTAAAAACAAAATTAATACAGGAATTGTTGAGGTAATGGCAACCAGAAATAGAACCTGACAACTTTACAGTTGTTCTGATTTACTAATGTCATCTGTTATGGGGATCTCTTTTAGGCTATACTTGGGTAAGAACAGATTAAAGAAAATAAATTCTCATGAAAAATGATTGGTAAAGAAAAACTTATTATGGAGCCTTATACTATAAAAATAAGGAATTTCTTGTTCAAGAATATAAGAGGGTAAATACTGAAAATACTATGGATTTTTTTAAATATTTACAAGAGCAAAAGCCAGGAAAAAGATTGGCAATATTTGGGGCGGTGCAACTTATCATAATTCTCAAGAATTTCGAGAAGATTTGATATTAATTAATCAAGATTTATCAGAAGAAGAATTGTTGATAAATTGTACCATAATGTGCTTCAAATACCCATGAATAAAACTCGGCTAAAGACATTTGGTTGCCCGTAAAAAAAAATCATAGTCATTTCAAATAAAAAGGGATTTTTTTTCTGCTGAAACTTAGTTATAGCAAGAAATACTTGTCTCAATCTAAATTAAAATGACTATATCAGAAAATCTGATCCAACATTCCGCAGAGCTTCATTTATCTTTATGTATATTTATATTTTCAATAAGATTTTAGCTCAACATTTATTACCATCATTAAAAAATCCCAGTGTACTGCTGCATGGATAATTCACCAATTAAACACGAAAAAACGTTATTAGAGAATTAGTAAAAGCAGGGGGTCACCAATTACTATTTTTGCCAAAATACTCTCCTGATTTAAATGACATAGAACATAATTTTCGTGCATTAAAAAGAGCTAGAATATATTCACCTATCAATACATTTTTTGATTAATTATTCGTAATTATTGTGCAAATAGTATCTCATCCTTATTTAAAATTACTATATATATAATTGGCTACTACATCTTTACCTTAATTTTGATCAGGACTTACGCAATACTGCTATATATAGTGTATTTTTGATAATTATCTTAGATATTTACACTACAGTTAGTGCCTTTTCGTAAGTCCTGTTGATTTTGGAGAAATCTATTGCAGCATAGGAAAAATAGGGGCGTAAAAATCCTGACTCTGTACCTGATGAGGTAATTATACGTCTTGAATACTACACAAAAAGCTCAAGTTTACACCGAAGTCCAGAAGGTTATGACACAACTTGAAGTTGAAGGTGGAAGTAATGTTTAAAAAACTAAATTAAATATAGTGGATTATTATAATTTTATCTTAATCTTTATTAAAGCCAATAAAAATGGTATAACTTGATATAGCACCAAAAAATCAGTAATCAATTTATATGGATTTTGAACGACCATTAGGCTCAGTAATTCAAGGTTCTCTCAGTCAAGGATTAGAAGTACGACTCCACCCAGACGTATTAGTAGAAGATATGCGCGTGGGCAAATTTTTAGTCGTACAAGGAGTACGCGCCCACTTTTTCTGCATGTTAACCGATGTTTTATTAGGAACATCTAGCGAACGAATAATGATTAACCCTCCCTTAGCAACAGATGATTTTTTACAATCTGTTTTAGCTGGAGGTAGCACCTACGGTACTCTCGAACTTGCACCAATGTTAATGTTAGTTATTGCTCCAGAAAAATCACCAGTTTTTTTCAATTCCAATAACACAAACAAGAATCAAAACAAGTTAAAATCAATAGAAAATTTAGCATCTTTTGAACCTCAAACTAGTGCCGAAATTAAATTAATGCCAGTGAAAACGATTCCCACTCATTTTTCCCAAGTTTATGAAGCCAGTGTCAAAGATTTTAGTCTAGTTTTTGGCAGAGAAGATGACCCCAGTCGCCGCAATTTTGCTGTAGGTAAACCTATTGATATGGATGTACCTGTGTGTCTAGATTTAGATAGATTTGTAGAACGAAGTAATGGCATTTTTGGTAAGTCGGGAACTGGTAAATCTTTTCTGACTCGTCTCCTTTTATCTGGCATTATTCGCAAAGGTGCTGCAGTAAATTTAATTTTTGATATGCACTCTGAATATGGTTGGGAAGCTATGGCAGAAGGGAAACAAGTTAATACTGTAAAAGGTTTACGACAATTATTTCCTGATCGAGTGGAACTTTGGACTCTCGACCCAGAATCTACTAAACGTAGAGGAGTGCGAGATGCACGAGAATTGTATCTTAGCTACAACCAAATAGAGGTTGAGGATATTGGGTTGGTGCAACGGGAGTTAAATTTGTCTGAGGCAAGTATTGACAGTGCAAATATTCTCAGGAGTGAATTTGGTAAATCTTGGATTACTCAATTATTGGGAATGACTAATGAGGATATCCAAACATTTTGTGATGAAAAGAGGGGTCATAAAGGTTCAATTATGTCGTTGCAAAGAAAATTGTTACGGCTGGATAATCTGAAATATATGCAGACAAAAAATACTAGCAATTATATAGAGGAAATTTTAGAATCTTTGGATGCAGGTAAACACGTTATTATTGAATTTGGTTCTCAGTCAAATATGCTTTCCTATATGTTGGCTGCTAATATGATTACTCGCCGAATTCATAATAGTTATGTGCGCAAAGCAGATAAATTTTTGAGTTCTAAAAATCCGAGCGACCGCCCCCAACCATTGGTGATAACTATTGAGGAGGCGCACCGTTTTCTCGATCCAGCCGTGGTACGTTCGACTATTTTTGGTACGATCGCCAGGGAGATGCGGAAATATTTTGTGACTCTATTGGTTGTAGACCAGCGACCTTCTGGAATAGATGGGGAAGTCATGTCTCAAATTGGTACGAGAATTACAGCTCTGTTAAATGATGATAAGGATATTGATTCTATTTTTACAGGGGTTTCTGGAGCTCATAGTTTGAGGTCTGTTTTGGCAAAGTTGGATTCTAAACAACAAGCTTTGGTCTTAGGTCATGCGGTACCAATGCCTGTGGTAATTCAAACTCGTGCTTATGATCAGACTTTTTATCAGGAAATTGGAGATATCGATTGGCGGTATGTTCCTGATAATGAGTTGTTTGAAGCGGCTCAGGCGGCTTTGGATGATATTGGGTTTTAGTTGAGGAGTTTGTGCTGAAAATTGATCACAACCAAATAGGATAAATTAGCTGAAGTTATTATTAGTCAAGATTTTCTAGCAAATATGGTCATTTCAAATTATATTGGAAAGCTTTTTCTGCACCAAACGCGGGTTATAGCAATAAATATTTGTCTCAATCTAAATTCAAATAACTATAGATATTCTTTTTTTGATGATATACAGCCTTAGGAAATAAACTATATGTATGAATTCTCAGCGCCAAATTCTGTAAAATCATAATTGCAGCAACTGTGATCATTAAAGTGCGACTCGTTGGCCGCTAAACCAGTAAAATCTGGATATAAATGGCAGTCCCAAATCATAACATGAGGGAAAGCTAGATTTGTGGATAACTTCTCACGGGGTGACAAGCTATTTGAAAGCTATATATAGAATGTTTTTGTCGAATCAACTGAATAATATTTTACAATACTCAATATTAATTAATTAGCTGCCCGCGGGTAGTCCAATACAAAAAATAGACCCAGACGTCTTTATCCCCTCGTTAGGAAGGGAGAAAGAGGGGTGGGTGCAACAGCCTATCCTAACAGGGCCTTGCAGCAGCAAAACCTCAACTCTGTCTTTGTCTTCGGCTCGGTTGTTTCCCTATCCCTAACAGCCGGGGAGGGTATTAAAGGTTACCTAAATTTGCCAAGCCAAGAATTACACCAGCACCTAAAATATGACCGAAGCTTGTAGTTGCCAAAACACCAGCTACTCCAAAACCACCAAAAAAGTTAGAACCAGGCATGGCTGGACCGACATTAGGATATTTTACGGTGAACTTAGCAAAGGCGATCGCTACTATATTACAGATAATCATAATCATGGCAACTTTAGGGCTCCAGTCAAAAGTATTGGGGCCAAGTGTTAATAAGGTTGAGTAAAGCATTTTTTTCTTGTCCTATTTGATCTGTACATTAAGAACCTCAGTGGCATCCTTTATATCAGAAAATTGTTCTTTTTTTTCTTCTTGTCAGACTATGCAATAATTCTTTACAAATTTAGAAGGAAGATACGATAATTTATATCAGGACTTACCCAATTCAACCTTGAAAATACCATATTTAGGGGCGAATACCATTCGCCCTCACCCTCATGTAGTGCCCGTGTGTAAGTGCTGTTGATAATATAGTTATTTTAATTTAGATTGAGACAAGTATTTCTTCTTATAACTCGCGTTTCAGCAGAAAAAGTTTTTCAATATAATTAGAAATGACTATATCTAGGATTAGGTTCTATAGTATATGTTTATTAATTTGATTAGGAACTCAAAGGCTCTAGTTGTAGAGTAAATATCTAAAATAATTACCAATTTTTCTCAGGTCAAGAGAATAAGCTTTCATAGTAGTTGAGAAATTAGATTTTTAATAATTGATAACAATTTGATTTTGGCAAAATCACTAAGTTATTATTTGAACTTTAGCGATCGCCTATGATGCATTATTTTGTTAATTCACTCATTACCTCGAAAGTGGGTTGACATTTCACAAGCTGCTGCTAGTTTTGCAGTAGTCAAACCCCTTGCCGACCTGTCCATTTTTTCTCTCGAATTGACCACCGGCGACTAATATAGCAACGTACCCTGGTATATTTGTATAATACAAATCGATATGGAATGCTAAAAATTTTTCTGATGCTACTAATATTAACTATTATCAGGACTTACGCAGTTCCGCTATATATAGTGTAAAAATTATCGTTTTCAAGATATTGCCACTATACATAGTACCTTTGCGTAAGTCCTGATCAACCCATTTTCTGGGCCCGAACAGGCAAGACGCCTATTTTACAAAACTATTGACTGTAAGCCTCTATCGGCAAACAAGAACAGACAAAATTGCGATCGCCAAAAGCATTATCAACCCGTCCTACAGCAGGCCAAAACTTATGCTCTCGCGTCCAAGGTGCAGGATAAGCAGCACGTTGTCGAGAATAACCATGCTTCCAATCATCCACCATCAAACTCTCAGCAGTATGAGGGGCATTTTTCAACAAATTATCCTCTTTATCTGCCTTACCAGTTTCAATCTCCTCTATTTCCTGACGAATAGAAATCATAGCATCACAAAAACGGTCTAACTCCTCCTTAGACTCACTCTCCGTAGGTTCCACCATAATTGTACCGGCCACAGGCCAAGAAACAGTAGGCGCGTGAAAACCATAATCCATTAAACGTTTAGCAATATCCTGCACCTCAATACTAGCCGACTTTTTCAACGGACGCAAATCCAAAATGCACTCGTGAGCAATAAACCCATACTTACCCTTGTACAAAACTGGATAATAACTTTCCAACCTGTGAGCAATATAATTAGCATTCAAAATTGCTATCTTAGTTGCTTCAGTCAAACCATCTGCCCCCATCATAGCAATATACATCCAAGAAATAGGCAAAATACTAGCGCTACCCCAAGGTGCAGCAGATACCGCCCCACTAGAATTTTCCCCAGCAATATTAATAACAGAATGCCCTGGTAAAAACGGTGCCAAGTGAGACTTTACCCCTATCGGACCCATTCCCGGACCGCCGCCACCGTGAGGAATACAAAAGGTTTTATGCAAATTCAAATGACAAACATCAGCGCCTATTTCCGCTGGACGACATAATCCCACTTGAGCATTCATATTGGCTCCATCCATATAAACTTGCCCACCGCGAGCATGAATAATTTCACAGATATCAAGAATTTCTTCCTCAAATACACCGTGAGTAGAAGGGTATGTAATCATCATTGCAGCCAAATTATCTTTATGCTTTTCTGCCTTTGTCTGTAAATCTACAATATCTATATTTCCTTGGCGGTCACAGTTAACAACCACAACCTTTAACCCACTCATTACCGCCGAAGCAGGGTTTGTACCGTGAGCAGATTCAGGAATCAAACAAACATCACGATGTGCTTCCCCACGGTGAATATGATATTCGCGAATTACTAATAAACCTGTATATTCTCCTTGAGACCCTGCATTTGGTTGTAGAGAAATTGCTGTAAAACCTGTAATTTCTGCCAACCATTCCTCTAGTTGCTGAAACATTATTTGATAACCCTGAGTTTGAGAAGTGGGAGCAAAAGGATGAATCTTGGCAAATTCCGGCCAGGTTACAGGTATCATTTCTGCTGTAGCATTAAGTTTCATTGTACAGGAACCTAAAGGTATCATTGATGTTGTCAAAGATAAATCTTTTGACTGCAAACGATGAATGTAACGCAAAAGTTCGGTTTCAGAGTGATAACTATTAAATATTGGGTGAGTTAAATAACTACTAATACGAGCATGAGAACTTTGAGAAAGGTTGGAAATATTTTCATTTTTGATGTCTGGCAATGTTTTCCCAGCAGCAAAAATTTGCCATAGATTTTCTACATTGGTTTCAGTGGTAGTTTCATCTAAAGAAATACTAAGGGTTTGTTCATCAATAGTTCGGAGATTAATACCCATACTTTCAGCAGTATTAATAATTTCTTTTGCAGTTTTCACAGGAGAGTCAGGGCCCAATTTGATCCAAATAGTATCAAAAAATGATTCTGCACCAATTTGATAACCAAGCTGTTTTAAACCTATTGATAACTTAAAAGTCAAACTATGAATATTTTCTGCAATTTCTTTTAAACCATCCGGACCATGATAGACTGCATACATGCCTGCTATTACCGCCAATAAAACTTGAGCAGTACAAATATTGCTAGTTGCTTTCTCCCGGCGAATATGCTGTTCCCGCGTTTGTAGTGCCAAGCGTAACGCTGGGTTGCCATTAGCATCTTGAGATACCCCAACAATACGTCCAGGAGTTTGTCGTTTATAAGCTTCTTTAGTAGCAAAGTAAGCCGCATGGGGACCGCCGTATCCCAGGGACACACCAAAACGTTGAGTATTACCCACAGCAATATCAGCACCAAATTCTCCAGGAGGTATCAGTAAGGTTAAACTCAGTAATTCAGCAGCAACAGTTACTAAACCTCCTACCTCGTGAACTTTTTCCACAAATTGGCGATAGTCATAAATTGCTCCATTAGTAGCAGGATATTGCAAGAGTGCACCAAAAATGGGTTTGTCAAAAGTGAAGGTTCGAAAGTCGCCGACTATTACTTCTATTCCCAATGGTTGTGCCCTAGTTTTGACAACTTCAATATTCTGAGGATGGCAGCCAGAGTCAACAAAGAAAACTTCTGCTTTGGTCTTACATAAACCGTAAGTCATACTCATCGCTTCTGCTGCTGCTGTAGCTTCATCAAGTAGAGAAGCATTAGCTATTTCTAAACCAGTTAAGTCTTTAACCATAGTTTGGAAATTCAGCAATGCTTCCATCCGTCCTTGAGCTATTTCTGCTTGATAGGGAGTATAAGCTGTGTACCAACCAGGATTTTCTAGTATATTGCGGAGGATGACTGGTGGGGTAATACAGTCATAATAGCCCATTCCAATAAAGGAACGAAATACCTGATTTTTAGAGACTATTTCTTTGATTTGGGCAAGGGCAGCACTTTCACTCAAAGACTTGGGCAAATTGAGGGGTTGTTGATATCGAATTTTTTGGGGTACTGTTTTTTCAATTAAGTCCCCTAGGAAGGAAATGTCTAATATTTCCAGCATTTGTTGGATTTTATCAGATGTAGGGCCAATATGTCGTTGGGAAAAGTCTCTTGGCTTTTGGCCTTTATCTTGGTTGGCCAGTTGTAGTAATTGATGACTTGACTTTGTATAAGATTTATGTGTTGCTATCACTGTTATTTAGATTCCTTGAAATCAACCTATCATTAAGTTGTAACAAAAATTCATAACTTAATGCAAGGGAACAGAAAAAATGAATAAGGCAAAGAGCAAGAGACAATATTAGCTAAGACGAATTTAAAATACGTCTTAGCAAGTCAAAACTCAGAAGTTATAATAATTTCTTCAAGTATGGCTAAAAATTATACTCAAGAATGAAATTATATAATCAGGACTAATGCAATACCGTAATTTGACATTTTTCAAGGGGGGAAATGCTATAAATTGCCTTTTTGGGGCAAGGGAAATATACAGCTATTGCTAAAAATGGCTCAAACCTAGAAAACCTAAAATTCCTGAGGGGATATTACACCACATTTTATTTTAATATTGATGATTGTTCAAGGTGAACTATTCTCCTTCTATCAATGCACGATAATCACCGGCAGAGTACAAATCATCAGCAGAGTCAAAATCATCTTCATCTGGTTCAACTTTCACTTTCACTTTCACTTTCAATAACCAACCTTCTATGTATGGGTCTTCTGATAATTTCTCATGCTCATCTAATATATCTTCATTACGCTCTATTACTGTACCATTGACAGGAGCTTTAAGATCTTCCACTGCTTTCACAGATTCAATAGTGCCAAATGATTTTTCTTTTTCTATACTGTCTCCCACTTCTGGAAGCTCCATAAATACAATATCCCCCAACTGGTCGACAGCATAAGCACTAATGCCAATAGTGGCAATTTGCCCATCCATTCTGACATATTCATGGGTTTCAGAATATTTAAGGTCATCTGGAAATTCTAGTATCATTATATATTTCTCACTACAATAGTATGAATTATGCCAGTCAGCTTAAAACTGAACTTGCATTAAAAGTATTTTCTCAAGAATAAGATAAGGTAAACACCTAACCAATTCTCATGAACAAGAAAAATATTATAAGACTACTTATAGGAAAATTCTCTATTCTTAGGTTAATTCGATCTATTTTAATTATTTATATCCTAATTGGTTTTTGGGCTTTCTTTTTCTCAGATCGGTTAATTTTTTTACCTCGCCCATCTAGCTACCAAACAAACCAGGATTTTGTCAAGCTTAAGTCTAGAAATAGAACCCAAATTACAGGAATTTATTTACCATTACCTAAAGCAGAATATACAATTCTCTACAGTCATGGCAATGGTGAAGACTTGGGAGAAATTTTACCCAGATTAAGAGATTTGCGAGATATTGGCTTCAATATATTTTCTTATGATTATCAGGGTTATGGTACAAGTCAGGGAAGGCCTTCAGTTGCAGGAGCTTATCAAGATGTTAATGCTGCTTATGAATATTTGACCCAAAAATTAGGGATACCTGCAAATAAAATTATAGTTTATGGATATTCAGTAGGTGGGGGGCCTTCTGTAGATTTGGCATCCCGTCAACCTGTAGCTGGCCTGGTAATAGAAAGTTCATTTACAACAGCCTTTCGAGTAGTGACGGGCATCCCTGTTTATCCTTTTGACAAATTTCCCAATATTGACAATATTAAAAATGTCAATTGTCCGGTGTTGGTAATTCACGGAAATGCTGACCGAGTAATTCCTTTTTCTCACGGGCAGCAACTTTTTGCTATGGTCGATCAGCCCAAGCTTTCTTTCTGGGTTAATGGTGCTGGTCATCTTAATTTATTAGAAGTAGCAGGTGAGGAATATGTAAAGGTTATGACTGAGTTTATTAGGTTAGTACAATATAATCAAAATTCTAAATTAATTGTTAGTGATTAACCGACATTCCGCAGACCTTCATATATCTTCATATATATTCACATTTTCAAATAGACTTATACAAAAAACCTTCATTCTAGAACTTATAGAAGTTTTCATTTTAGTCGACCACAGTAGGGACGTTGCATGCAACGTCCCTACAAGGTTTTGGTTGTGACGATATGGTTTATCAATCTGAAAAGTTCTATGATATCAATATATCTTATCAATAACTAATTTTTTATGAGAAAATTAGTTACAATTCTTTATGAAAGTAAAAATTGATACCCATAGCTATAAGGCTTTCAGGGAAATAATTCGGGGCGATCGATAAATAAAACTTATCAATTTAATGTTAAGAAGTGCGGAATGTGGGATTAATATTACACGAGTGAAAATATTGAAAGAACTAGGGTTAAATAGGTTTATTAGTAGGGCGACCTAATTTATTTTTGACAGTAGATTTGGTTCAGTTTAAAGTTTGACGCAGTTGACCAAGTCTACCAGTGGAAACATATGAACATAAACCCCATAATTAATCTTAAAACTTCAACTCCATAGGGGGATTTAAGGAACATACTATCAGTTAATTCTAAGGGGGGGGTCAACAAGAAATCTAAAACCTCTTTTAACCGGTTGTTGTCCCTTCTATTTAGACAACATTTCTTCTGTAGTTAATTCCATCCGATCTAAGAAATTTGTTGTCAATATCAATCGACCTGCTCGTTTTTTTCTAATTTTATTTTAGACTATCTATTAGCTCACTTGAGCTTCGACTTGACAAGGAAAATTAAAATCAGATTTAGACTCTACTTTTTGAACATGAATTTTTCTCAATTCGTGAGATAAAACTTTTTTTTATACCTTTGTTTCTGTTTCTGTATCTAGTATGCCAACAAATTTTTCAGATTTTAAGGAGGGGAGTCTTTTGTTTACTTCGACTCGTTCTTTCTGGATTTATTTCTCTATATTTTTCCTATCTAACTCTCACCTTAATTGACTTATAACTACTAACCATCTCTGTTGAATTACACTGGAACTTTTTGATTACTCTTGAACAGCTTTTGTGCATTTAAACGACAAATTGATTGTATGGCTCCCTTGAGAAAAAACTCTTCCAAATTCGGAATTATAAATTGTAAATGATAACTTACAAATACCCATCTTAAATGAGTATTAGCTGAACTATGTCCCTTAGTAAAATCTTCCCCATTTATTTCTGCACCATGGGGAACGATCACTTAACTATTTTTATTGAAAAAAAGTTCAGTTTTATAATTAAAATTTACTTCATCAGGACTTACGCAGGCAAACTGAGAAACCTGGTTTATCGTAGATATTTATCTGTTAAAACAATGATTTACTGTCTTAACCGGGTTTCTTTGCATAAGTCCTGTTCATTTTAATTCAAGGATATTTCAATTCTGAGGCTAGATATTCCCAGAATAATTCAGGCTTCACTTGAACAATACTTTTACCTATTTTTACAGCAAATCTTTTTCAGAAGTTCCACGGGCTACATTAACAAGCCACAATATGATTTTTTGAATTATCTTTAAGTGAGATTGGCCACAGCATATGGTTTTTAGTTAGGCTTGATCCCTTACTGCACAACTATACTTAATCCATGAGTTTTGAAAGCCTTATATAGGTGAACTGCTGCATTCCTAAATCTAGTATCTAAAGAGCGATCGCATAGTGAATTTTTATCCTCAGTCCCAGTTTGACTATCCTGGTTCCCAAGAGAGAAAGAAGTTGCCGACCAGAAAGGTTAAAATTTAGGAGGAAATACAACTTTTATAATTCTCGCTCCATAAACATTATCCTAGTCAAGGGCCCTCGCTTTGATCTGCACTTAGGGCTTAAGCCCAACTACGAACTTTAATTATCACTATTCAACGGGATATCATATTATTGCTGTATGCCTCGTTCATAAAAAAACCCTTCTAAATTCTAAGTTCTAAATTCTAAGTTCTAGCTCACTAATACCCATTTTTCTGTTCCTAATAATTTTTCCACAGCCTTGTCCGCAAAAAACTAACCCTCACAAATATGCCACACCCAAATTTCCCCCTCAATATACACTACATTTTGTCGTGCAAAATGTAGTATCAAATATTCCCCTCCTATATATTTTCCTTTTCCTTTTGTGTTTTCAATTGTTCTTTAGCCTTTTGCCACATTTGTTCAAACTCCAGCAGACTATACTCTGAAATAGGACGATCACACATGGCCTCGACCATGGCAAACCTTTCTAAAAATCTATGATTAGTGCCTTGTAATGCTTGCTCTGGATTTAAATCATACCACCGTGCCAACTGAACCAAAACAAATAAAATATCCCCCATTTCTGCTTGTTGATGTTCCTTATCTTCTGATTTTAAAGCTTCTTCAAACTCTCCTACTTCTTCGTGAAACTTCTGCCAAACTCCATCAACATTTTCCCATTCAAAACCAACAGCAGCGGCTTTTTTAGAAATCTTCATTGCTGCTAGGAGCGGAGGTAACTGTCGAGCATATCTGCTTAATTTTGTACTCAGGAAATCATCAGTTTCTCTTATTTCTGCTGCCTTGATTTTTTCCCAGTTTTGCTTGATTTCTTTCATGCTATCTACTTTCACATCTCCAAATACATGAGGATGTCTTCTAATCATTTTTTTGCTAATACTTTTAGCAACTTCAGCTAAAGTAAATTCATTAGCTTCACTAGCTATTTGTGCTTGTAAAACTACCTGTAATAATAAATCTCCCAATTCATCAACTATAGCTTTTTTCTGCCCACTTTTAATAGCATCTACAACTTCATAAGCTTCTTCAACAATATAAGGAGTTAAGGTTTCAGGAGTTTGAGCTAAGTCCCATGGGCATCCCCCATCTGGAGAACGTAATTTAGCAACTATTTCTATCAGTTCTTGTAATGCAGCTAATGTTAAATTCATAATGTTATAATAATCTTTGATTTGAAGTTACAGGAATTTACTATTTTTATGAAGATGGTTTTAGGGAGTAGGAAACATGGGGTTTAAAAACTCATTTGAGGAGGTTTTTGACTTTCTAGTTTTTACTGGACTTGGACCAGTTGGAGGACTTAGTGAAAAAGGAGAAAAAAAGCAATGATGTTTGATTCCTTCCTTTTATTCAAGTTAATGCCAAATTTGTACAAACTAAGGGACAATAAGGACGAATCTGGTCTGTTCAATACTATCTATCTGAGAGAGGAAACCGTCTGTGGTTGTCCAAAAATTATCACTGCTATATTAAATACTTTTTGAGCAATAATTTTTGTAACTCAGAAGTTTTAATTCTCTAACTTCGTGCTTCCTTACTCCACTTTCCTCCCTCCTTTTTTTTCTACCAAGTCTTACTTTATCATCCCTGTAAAAAACTTGTCCTTTAATCATGCTGACTTAGCAGCCTCATGGTCGTATGTACAGGGCAAATAGGCTATATATTGGTATACGTAAATAGGAAATACTACTAAGTCTATGGGGAAAGGAATAGGTATGGGCATGGCTATTAGTTACCAAATCATTAATGAAAAACATCGTGGAAAACTTAAACTGAATTATTTACCAGGTAAGGGTACTGAATTTAAAATTATTTAACCTATATTTTTTGATTAATTGGATAGTGTAGGATAGCTATCCTGAGTAAAATTGATAGTAAAGCTTTTTAAACTAGAGTTGGGTAGATTAAGATATTAGGATAAAACAGGATATACACAGGTAAACTCAGAAAGTCAGCTTTTTTGTAGATGTCTATTTTTAGAAACAACGATTTATCCTAGAAATAGAATTTCCTATAACTGAGTCCTAACAAATGTTAAACTATAAAACAATAATTTTTAGTAAAACAATAGTCCAAATCATGAAACTTTAGGAATACTCTATTGTATAGCACACTTAATAAAATTTTAGGACATTTATACAATTGAAGTTCTGTACAGCTAGATAGTTTCCACTTGAGCTGATAGCTAAATGCTATACTATATGCTATTAATTGAACTTATTAACAATATATACCTTGTATCCTGTGCTAAATCGAAATTTATTAGTTTGTTTATTAATTACCCTAGGTTTGTGGGGTACCACTGTAAAACCTGTGGAGGGACAGGCATTAGTTCCTCACATATTACAACTAGACTCTGACCAACTAGAGCAGACAGGTTTAAGATTAGCTGAAGAAGCTTTACAATTAGCAAGATTTCAACAATTTGATTTGGCTTTATCGAAAGCTGAACTTGCCGCTGAATTAGCCCCCAATAGTCAACGTACTTGGACACTGTTAGGTAGTCTTTATATTCAAGCTGACAAGTTAGAAGAAGGCATTTATGCCTTGAAACAAGCTCAAGGACTAATGCCAAGTGATCCTGATGTTAGCTTTGTTCTTGGTAGAGCTTATTTTCAAACATCTGATTATAAAAGCGCTATCGAGGAATTAAGGAAAGGTTTGAAATTTGAACCTGAGAACTCTGGAGCTTTATTTGATTTGGGTAATGCTTATTATAAGCATGGTAAACTTAAAAAAGCGATTGCACAATATGAACAAGCTTATGAGCTAAACAAAAAACTATGGCCTGCAATTAATAATATTGGTTTAGTTGAATATGAGATGGGAAAAGTAGATAACGCTATAGCAAAATGGCGTCAAGCTATTGATATTGATAGTAAAGCTGCAGAACCACTTCTAGCGATGGCGGTAGCTCTTTATGCTCAAGGGAATGGGAATAAAGAGGAAAGTTTGGCGATGGGAGAAAAAGCGCTACGATTAGATAGCAGATATGCAGATATTAACTATCTCGACGAACATCTGTGGGGCAAACGCTTGATTGGAGATGCAAAAAAATTTATCGCAACTCCCCGTATTCAAGATACCCTAGCTCGAATAGAAGATTTACCAACTTATCGTTAGGTTTCTCCTTAATGTAGAGAGTTAGTTAATCTTTCAACCTTCGGTCTGTGGTATATGGGTGAAACACCGAAGCTGGCTCCAAAGTTAGTGCAGTCATGTTTAGGTAAGTTTTATAGAACATTAGGATGCATCTGCCACAGCCAAGATACCAATACTACAAAAAATGTTTGAGTATTATAGTTATTTTAAATAAGAATGATATCTTTTTTACCTAAAACACTCTTATAGCAAAAAACACTTATCTCAATTCTATTGTGAAACGACTATAATATTTGTCAAATATCTGCTTGGAACCTGCTGTATTATTAGTCAATAAAAACTTACGGGTCAATTTTTACCACAATCTTTCAAAATTCGAACAATAACCTGAACTAACTCTAATAATTCTACAGGAACTCGATATAAACAGGACTTACGCAGGCAAACTGAGCATCCCGGTTTCTTGTAGATATTTATGTGTTAAAAACAATGATTTACTGTCTTAACCAGGTTTCTTTGCGTAAGTTCTGATAGATTTATATCTTGTATAATTTGCCTTCTTTTGTCACTTATGACCTAAGTCAATCATCGCGCCTCTTGATGTGGCATTTGAATCTCTTGCCTAGATGGAGAATTGAAAAGTTTCACGCCAGAATTAAGCAGTTAACTGGTTTGGGACCTGTGCAAGTTTCGTTAGCGAATCATTAAAAAAATTATGTTGCTTGTGCAATGGAGTGTGTGGAACTTCTTATAGCGGTTTTCAAATTGATGAACTACATCATCATAACCAAAACCTTGTAGGGAGGTTGCATGGAACGTCCCTACTGTGGTATACATACATGAAAACTGCTGTAAAACACCATCTGTAGGGGCGAATGGCATTCGTCCTCATGCTCATGTAGTGCCTGTGGGTAAGTCCTGAACTCGTTAAACTGATATAGGGTAAAATTTCTTCTAAGCGTTGCTTCAAACCCTCTAACCCTTAGAGTTGGCTATGGGTTTTGGGTAAAGTAAGCGATCGCAACTCACACCTATAGCCAAAATAGGATAGACTGCCATCAGCCTCGGACTTTACAGCGCTTTTTAAATTGATGAACTACATCGCCATAACCAAAACCTTGTAGGGACGTTGCATAAGGGCGTCCCTACTGTGGTCGACCGACATGAAAAATGCTGTAATTTAAAATAGTCAGCTAAGGCATAAGATTGAGTGGGGTCAATAATCGAAGAATCGGTTCTTCAAGTATATTTTCTCTCTTAAAAATAAGCATTCAGCTGTTAGCTATAAGGAAAAATTAATCTGCAAGAAGAACTAAAAGTCTGACACAGAAAAGATGATAAGCTAAACCCAAGAAATTTATTACTTTCATGCATCTTTTTACCCAGCTATACCCTTGGAAAAGCGCTCGAGCTAACTCCTCAAGTACTGAATGCTTACCTTAAAAATAATTAAGAGTTAATAATTTTAGTTAAACTATTAATCCTTAATTCAATTACAAATTTACTTATTAGGTTGAGGAGTCATTCGCAAATATGGCTTAACTTCTGTGTAGCCCTTCGGGAATTTTTCTTTCAAGACTTCGGGGTCTTTTAAAGAAGGAACAATTACACAATCATCTCCATCTTTCCAATCTACAGGAGTAGCAACTTGATAATTATCTGTTAGTTGTAAAGAGTCAATTACTCTGAGGATTTCATTAAAGTTACGACCTGTACTTGCTGGATAAGTAAAAGTAAGGCGAAGTTTCTTTTCAGAGTCGATGATAAAAACACTACGAACTGTTAGGTTATTTAAGGAGTTCGGATGAATCATATCGTATAGGTCAGAAACCTTTTTATCTACATCTGCTAGAATGGGATAATTAACAGTTGTTTTTTGAGTTTCATTGATATCTCCAACCCAACCTTTATGAGATTCTGCGTCATCTACACTTAGGGCAATAACTTTGACTCCACGCTTGTCAAATTCAGGTTTGAGTCTGGCAACTGTGCCTAATTCTGTTGTGCAAACTGGAGTGAAGTCAGCAGGGTGAGAAAAAAGCACTACCCAACTATCGCCTGCCCAGTCGTAAAAGCTAATTTGTCCTTCAGAGGAATCTTGAGTAAAGTCAGGTACTTTATCACCTAGTCTTAAAGTCATAGCCGAATGTCTTATCTTGTTTAGAATGAACAATTCTATATAGTTTCATTTTTTAAGGATTTAAGCTTTTAACTTTAGATATTCTTAAAAATTAAGATTAAAATTGTGATTGGGAACCTCAGGGATACTCTTATCTGAACTAAGGACAATATTTCCATAGGTATATCCCAGGCACTTCAGAATCATTGGGGTGAAAATAATTAGGGCAAGGGATATCTCAAAACACTGATAGAATATGGTGTATTTTTGGTAATTTATTTAGATATTTATACTACAGCCTTTGGGTAAGTCCTGACCCTATAATAATAAGTTAAGAAAAATTAAAGTCTTTGGGATTAATTTGAAAAGTGGTAAGCCAATAACCCACAGTCGAACAATGGCCAATTTTTACGATTTTGCCAGTTTGAGTTTTGTAGCAACTACTGCAATTATTACTCCACA
>JAKQYE010000099.1:0-12554 GCA_023356605.1 Trichodesmium sp. MAG_R02
ATCGGCTGAAAGCCAAGTACGAAAATAATGGCACTTGTGCGATCGCTAACTTTTTCCCTCTGGACATTATTATCTAATACTTTTGTTAAAAATATACAATTAATTTTGTCTAATCACTTAGGTTTTAGGTGTTAGGTGTTAGGTGTTAGGTTTTAGGTTTTAGGTGTTAGGTTTTAGGTTTTAATTGAGTATAATAAAATTAAGTCAACTAGAAACTATTTTGAACTATGCCTTACAGTTTAGACTTCAGACAAAAAGTAATAAATTTTGTAGAAAATGGTGTTACTTTTACCGAAACAGCTCATACATTTGAGATAGGAAGAGCTTCGATATATAGATAGTTATCTCGCCTAAAATTGTCAGCAACTAAGGTAAAAAGTCGTCGAAAAAAATTAGATTAGAAAGAATTAGCAAAAGATGTAAAACAATATCCAGAGTCGATGATTTGCAGACAAAGCTAAAAAAATGGAGTTAATTTTACAGCAATATTTTATGATTAAAAAATAATAAAAATTACTATTAAAAAAACAACTTTTTTATAGATAAATAAATAGAGAAGAAAGGATAAAATATTATCATAAACTACGAAATTTTATCAAAAACATTAGAAGTAAAAGCCTTGTATTTATTTGTATAGTCATTTCAAATAAGAATGGAAAACTCTTTCTGCTGAAACTAAATTCTAGCAAGAAAAACTTGTCTCAATCTAAATTAAAATAACTATAAATAAGGATTTTAAGATAATCAATACTGTATTTATGACTGGTCAAAAAAAGGGAAAAAATTATGGTGAGCAAGAGGAAAAACAAGGTAAAAAAGAAAATTTAGTAGCCAGGAGAAGAAAAAAGGAAAAAGATTTAATAGCACAAATTATATTTAAAGGAAGCCTAAATGCTGTGGAATTTGAAAAATGGTTACATCAACATTTATTACCATCATTAAAAATTTCCAGTCTACTAATTATGGATAATTCACCAATTCATAAAAAAAACGTTATTAGAGAATTAGTAGAAGCAGGGGGTCGTTAATTACTATTTTTGCCAAAATACTCTCATGATTTAAATGATATAGAACATAATTTTAGTGCATTAAAAAGAGCTATAATGTATTCACCTAATCAATACATCTCTTAATAAAGTTATTTGTAATTATTGTGCCGAATAGTATCTAATTCTTATTTAAAAAAAACTATATCAATTCATGAATCGGAATGTCTTAACTGTCGAGCCGAACACAACTGTAATGAAAATGCAACAATAAATATAGCAATCCTAAACAACCTATTTAGAACTGCTATAGTAATAATAAAAAAACAACATGTCTAAAAAGATAGATTACAGATTTTTAAACTGATCAGGACTTACGCGGGTACGCTATATGTAGCGTACTGTCAACTAGGGAATTGTCAATTACTTAAATTAGTTCTTTTCGGATAGATATTACTTTTAATATCTATTAAAATAAGGTGACAAAAGATTAAATTTATTTGCTAAAAATGTTTGATTATTAGATAATAATGACATGATTATTCTAGTTCAAAAATATGAATTTTAATTTTGTTCAGGACTTACGCAAAGACACTACATATAGCGCATGACAACTTTGAAAAACTTCACTATAGTCTCATGCGTTAGCGGAGCTTTGCGTTAGCAATCGCCTAACTATTTTATTCAAAAAACTTTTAGTTTTTCAAGTCAAATAACCTTCATTTTAATTGAAGGATATTTCAATTGGTCGGTTAGATATTTTGACAATAACCTGTGCTTAACTTGATAAATACTTTGGTCTATTTTAGAAGCAAATCTTTTTAAGAAGTTCCACACGCTCCATTGCACAAGTAATATGATTTCTTTGAATTATTCGCAGACGACACGCTCCACGCGTCCTAAAGCTGTTAATTGTTTAATTTCTCGATTGATATCTTCGATTTTCCATCGAGTTTGAGTCTCAAACTCTACTAACTATTCCTATACCACGAACAACTTGATGTTCATTACCACTATATTGTCGTCGTGCAAGCTCAATATTATATCCATACTTTTTATTAATTACTGTGTCATCAAAAATTAAATAAGCTTCTGTATCTAAAATAAATTATTCTTTAACATTTCGCCATAAATCTTCTGAATTTAAAGACTAATATCTTAAATAACGATTTATTGTATCATGGCTAATATTTTCGTTCTGGAGAGTGCGGCGTAGCGTTATTGTAAAATTCGTGTGAGATTTAAGTAAATATTGACGAGTGACAACAAAATTAAAATTCATATTTTTGAACTAATATAATCATGTCATTATCATCTAATGATTAAAAAAATTTAGCAAGTCAATTTAACATTTTGTAACCTTGTTTAAATAGATATTAAAAGTAATATCTATTTTAAAAAAACTAATTATAGTATGGACAATTTTATGTTGACAGTACCCTATATCTAGGGTATCTGCGTAAGTCCTGATGGAGCCTATTATTATCAAACTAAGAAATTTATTGTACTAGAATTAAAGAAGTAGAAATACTGAAAATACTATGGATTTTTTTAAATATTTAAAAGAGCAAATACCGGGAAAAAGATTGGGAATATTTTGGGAGGGTGCAAGTTATCATAATTCTCAATAGTGTCGAGAATATTTGATGTTAATTAATCAAGAAAAACCCGAACAAAAATGGTTGATAAATTGTCTAAAATTCGCTCCGAATGCCCCATAAAAAAACCAGTAGAAGATATTTGGTTACAAACCAAAAAATTCACGATTGCATTTTGTCATCTTTGTAGTTCTTTTAAAATAGTTAAGTGTTTATTTGAATTTTTTCCAGATGGTCAAATATTTGATTTTCCCAAACTTTTTCAGCATGGAATTTTGCCACAACTATCCAGAGGACTGCTATGCCTCTGCCTTTAGGCCGGAGAGGATGTCAACCCTAAATAAACTTCCATAACTCTAGGATCATTCTGTACCTCATCTATAGTTCCCTCACAAAGTACAGAGCCTTGATGTAAAACAGTTACTTTCTCGGCTATTTGACGCACAAATTCCATATCATGTTCAATCACAATAATTGAATGACTAGAAGCCAAATTTAACAAAATAGAACTAATATTTTCTGTTTCTTCATCAGTTAAACCAGCCACAGGTTCATCTATTAATAATAGGTCTGGAGATTGAGCAACTAACATCCCTATTTCTAAACGTTGTTTTTCACCATGAGATAAAAAAGCTGCCTTAATATCTGCTTTTCCAACTAAACCTATGATTTCCAATAAACCAGCTACACTTCTAATCTCCGCTGCCGGAATCTTACGAAATAAAGTAGCTATTACTCCTTTATGGCGATTAATAACTAAATCTAAATTTTCTCTAACAGTTAAATTAAGATATACCCTCGGTGTTTGAAACTTACGCCCTATTCCCATACAAGCTATCTTATATTCTGGAATTTTAATTAAATTTTTACCTTTAAATAATACTTTTCCTATTGTTGGTTTAACTTTGCCAGTAATCACATCTAAAAAAGTAGTTTTCCCGGCTCCATTCGGACCAATAATAAATCGTAATTCACCAGTATCCATAGTAAAATTTAGTTTATTCAGAGCCTTAAAATCATCAAAAGTAACAGTTAAATTTTGAATTTCTAAGATTTTTTCTACCACTTATTTTTTACCTCATCTGAACCTAATGGTTGTTTTTCTAGTTCTTCCCTTTCTAGCTTAAATTCCCGATTTTTATCCACATTATAATAGGTCATAAGTAACTGAGAGTAACCAAGGAGCGATCGCAACTTTGACCAGCCATATTCTTGCCACCAACCAACAATCCCATTAGGTAATATTGTCACAACTAATAAAAATAATGCACCCTGAAAAAATAACCAGATTTCAGGAAAATTCTCACTAAAAAAAGTACGCCCGAAATTAACCAATAATGTAGCAATAATTGCACCAACTAAAGTGCCTCTACCTCCCACAGCTACCCAAACAACCATTTCAATTGAAAAAGCTACTTCCATATAACTAGGAGTAACAATACCACTTTGAACTGTATATAATGCTCCAGAAATTCCGGCAATAGCAGCGGAAATAGCCAATACTAAAACTTTAAATTGGGTGGGATTATAGCCAGAAAATCTTACCCTAGTTTCATCATCTCTAATAGCAATTAATAGGCGACCAAATCTACCGCTGGTTAACCAACGACAAATTAAATAAATAATAATAACACTAACAATTGTAACTTCATAAAATATTAACTGTGCTTGTTCTGAGCCAGCTAAAATACCAAAAAAAATTTCTGTATCTGTTTTTAAACCATTTGTACCATTAATTAGTTTTTGTTGACCGTTGAAGAAGTTAAAAAAGACTAGTAAAGCTGCTTGAGTAATAATGGAAAAGTAAACTCCTTTAATCCGATTTTTAAATACTAGATAACCGATCATTGCCGCCGTCACAGCCGGAATAATTATAATTGCTAAAATTGTCAGAGGAAATGAATGAAAAGGCACCCAAAATATGGGAAGTTTTTCTACACCATAAAGAGTAAAAAATTCTGGTAATTCTCCTTGTGGTAATTGTAGTTTTAGATGCATTGCTAAACCATAACCTCCTAGTGCAAAAAATATGCCATGACCTAAACTTAATAGACCAGTATAACCCCAGATTAAATCTATACCTAAAGCTACAATTGCTAGGGAGAGAAAACGTCCTAATAATTTTAGTCGAAATCCCGATAAAGCTAATGGCATTATGATGGCAAAGATTACAGCTATTACTACCATTATGCAAATTTGAGTTAATAATTTCCCATGTTTACTTTTAAGCTTTAAAATCATATTTTTTATGAATCAATCATTTTTTATTGGCAATTTGTGGTTGGTATACATATAGCAATTCGCCCATAGATTGTGGCAAAATCTCATACTGAAAAAGTTTTGGTAAATCGAAGATTTATCATCCGCAAAAAACTTAAATAACTACTGAACTATTTCAAAATAAGTAGAACGATGATAAAATAGGTCGTAACAATTCAAAAAGTAGAAATTAACTCCGAAACTATTGTCTATTGACTATTGCCTGTTCTCTATTCCAAAAAATGCGGTAGGATTTCGGACACAAATAAGATGGAATTGCTATAGTGTTTTCCAGCTTGCTGAGATTCAGTTTTTTTTCTTATTTTTGATTTTTACCAAACTAGAATTATACTAAATATGCTCTAGACAGAACCAATATTTATGAAGGTAAGGCAGTTATGCTGAGGGCAGTAAGTAGAGGGATTAGAAAGGAATAAAAAAAAAACTATTTTTGATAACCTAATTTGTTATTACTAAAAGAGACGAATCTTATACCCCACTGTAGAGATATGAATTACTATAAGCAGCAATTTTTGTAGTAAAATTTTCCTAGTTTAGTAGGTACTCCTGAGTTAATATTTACCCATAAACTATAATTCCACTCCTCGACCTTTTTGCGGAAATAAACCTGCTGGTTTAAGTTGTAAAAAAACAATAATTAAAGCAAATACTATTACTTTTGCCATAGAGGTAGTTGCAAAAAAATCAAATAAGTTAGTCAAAAATTTCAGACTTTCCGTATTACCTAAAATTAAAGCTATAGCTCCTGAACCAATCAAATAATTAGTAATGCCAATTCCCATAGCAGCAATAACAGTACCAAATAAATTACCTACTCCACCAACTACGACTACCATAAAAGCATCTACTATATAATTCTGTCCCGTATTCGGACCAACTGAACCTAATAATGTAATTGCACAACCAGCAATTCCAGCTAATCCCGAACCCAGAAAGAATGTAATACTATCAACCTGATTTGTTGGGATACCTAAACAAGCGCTCATACTTCTATTCTGAGTGACCGCTTTAATTCTTAAACCCCAATTTGATTGGTTCAAAAATAAGTAAATTCCTAGTAAACTTATGGCAGTTAATAGAATAATAAAGATCCGAGAGTAAGGTAATTGGAAATCACCAATAGGTAATCCACCTTGTAGCCAAACAGGAGCAGTAACATCAACATTTCTCGAACTAAACCAAGGTTTTACTAATTTAGGATTTGCCAATAAAAATCCACAAGTAATAGAAATTGCTAAAGATAAGAAACAAATAATTACTCTTGCTAAAATTTTAATTTTATCCCAATCAGAACGACATTTTTTGAGGAAGTAAAGATTGCCAAAATATAGAATACAAAAAATTGTTATGCCAATAATTAAAACTCCATTTACACTGCGCACAAATTGACGCAAAATCAGACTAACTCCCCAAGTTGCTAGTAGAGTTTCTAAAGGTCTACCATAGAGAAAACGTATGACACTTTTTTCTAAAATTAAACCCGCGATCGCTACAACTATAAATGCAATAGGAATAGCCAAAAAAATATAAATATTAGCAATAGGTGTACCTATACTATTACAAATATTTTGAACGACAAAAGTCGTATAAGCACCTAACATTATTAATTCACCATGAGCTAAGTTAATCACTCCCATTAGTCCAAAAATAATGGCTAATCCTAGAGCGACTATTAACAAAACTGAACCAATACTAATACCGTTAAATATAGCTATTAATAATTCTTGCATTACAATTAGAGATGAGTTTTTAGGAAATATGGAAAATGGTCACATGGAATGGACAAAAGATACCTTATAAGACCTTCAGCAATAGGGAAAACTGGAGAACTCAATAGTTCTGATTTCCTGACTTTTTTATGAATGCCAAGAAAGGAATTAAATTCCATCAAGTATTACAGCAATTTTTAAGATAGTGAGGTACAACTTGATATCTATCTTTTCCCTTATTTCCCATCCCCTAAAAACGTAAAAGTTTGTACCTCATTGACTCGAAAACTGCTTTCAATTACAGGGTAAGCCTATACTATTTAGTCTGTCCAAGGATTTGGCAACAAATTCTTACTCAATCTATCAAAAATTCAAGAGTTAACTGCTAATAATTAAATGCTTAATTGTTAATTATTAACTGTTTTAAATTTACCACCTTTGTTAGGGTCACTCCAATCACAAACAAATCCCTTAGTTGCTGGAACAAATTGATTCCAGGGTATAGGTACAATCGGTTCTTTAGTAGACCAAACTATATTAAATAAACCATCATCACGAACTTGACCTATTCTTACAGTTTTAGAAATATGATGATTAACATTCATCTTAACCAAACCTTCAGGAGCCTCAAAAGTTTGTCCGATAGCCGCGATTCTTACTGCTTCTAAATCATCAACTGTACCAGCCTTCTCTACTGCTTGCTTCCAAAGATAAACCATAATATAAGCAGCTTCCATCGGGTCATTTGTTACTCGGTCTGCACCATATTTTGCTTGAAAACTTTCCACCCATTTTTTATTAGCTTCTGTCTCAATAGTTTGGAAATAATTCCAAGCAGCGTAATGACCTACAAGAAACTCTTTGCCAATTTGTCTCACTTCTTCCTCCGCAATACTAACCGACATAACTGGGTATTTTTTAGAAGTAAGACCAGCACCTTTCAATTGTTTAAAAAAGGCAACATTACTATCCCCATTAAGACTATTAAAAATTACTCCACCATTAGGTAAAGCTTGTTTAATTTTAGTAATAATCGGAGTAACCTCTGTATTTCCTAAAGGTAAATAATCTTCACCAATAGTCGTACCCCCTTTAGCCTTTAACTGCTCCTTAATAATTGTATTTGCAGTACGAGGAAAAACATAATCAGAACCAACTAAGAAAAATTCTTTTCCCTTATTTTCTAATAGCCAATCTACAGCAGGTTCAATTTGTTGGTTAGGAGCAGCACCTGTATAAAAAATATTTTTCGAGCATTCTTGACCCTCATATTGCACCGGATACCAAAGCATATGATTCTTAGATTCAAAAACAGGCAAGACTGACTTCCGGGAAGCTGAAGTCCAACAACCAAAAACAGTAACTACCTGGTCTTGATCGATAAGTTTATTTGCCTTTTCTGCAAAAGTCGGCCAGTCAGAAGCACCATCTTCGACAATTGCTTCTATCTGCTTACCTAATATACCACCAGCAGCATTTATTTCTTCAATTGCTAATTTTTCAGCTTCAACTACTGTAGTTTCGCTAATTGCCATTGTACCACTAAGAGAATGGAGAATACCTACTTTGATTTTGTCATCTTCAGATGTATTATTATTGCTACCACAGGATTTGAGAAAAATACTGGTACCTAGAGCAGCCGAACTATAAATTAAGAATTTCCTACGTTCTAATCCTTTACCCATAAAAACAAAACTCTATTATAATTAATCACAAGTTTAACTTGATTATCAATAATTATGCAAGATAACTATATATGATGCGTTTTACTGATTATTCCCCATATTTAAATTACAATTAGTGCCTAGGGGTAAATCATGTTAATAATATAGTTTTGCAGTTTAGATGTCATGGATAAATAATAATTAATTTGTATATATTTATCTACCGTTAAAACTACCAAAGTTTGCAATTTCCAAAAAAGTTAATAACTGAGAAATTGATATTTTTTTTAGAAACTTCCTCTCTCAATTTCATATATATAACCTACATTTTGTGTTTCATTTTGTAACACAAAAGGTTACAAAGAAATATCTATTGAATCAAGTATGATTACTTATGGTGTTTAAAATCAATTAACAAAAAACTAAAATTATGGGATGCGGGACTCTTTAGAAATCAAGGAAAAAAAATTTAATAAACAGTCTATAGTCTATCATCATCAAATAGAAATTAAACCAAGAGTTTCAGAAATAGAAAGAAGAACTGTCCCATATGGCCGATTTATTTTAGCTACAAATATTGAGTCGTCTTCAGAAGTTCAAAACTCAGAAATACTCTGGAATTATAAAAACCAATAGAGTTGTGAACGTGGTTTGCTGATTAATTATTGAACCACAATTATTTGCCGATAGTTTTTTTTTTCAAAAAAACAGAAAAAGTAGAAACAATACTGTTTATTATGTCACTAGCTTTTGTGGCCACCTCCATCTGCTCGGCTGTTGTTTGAGTCGGGTAGTTTTGAAATAATTGTTCTAGTAGTTGTTTTATTTCTCCTACTACTGTAGCTAAATTTTGTGGCCCTGCTTCCCTAATAATATCAGCAACTTCTTGGATAATTTTATCGTTATAGGTTAGGTTCGTTTTCATCACATATCTCTAATATAAAGTTAACAGAATTGAGAGTTTTTAAAGAAAGGTTTTAACAACAACTAATCCGTCTTTTATCACAGGTGAGAAAATAATTAGTTTGTGTCATTTCTGCACAAGTAATATGATAAGCATCAAATTGTTTTATTCTTTGTTGGGTAAGTTCATTTGCTCTCTCTTTAATGGCCAGCTTAAGGGGTTGATAGAGGGTTGCTTTCTGTAGATAACGACTTTTGTAAGAGATAAGAATTCTTTCTATTCTCTAATTCTAATTCTTCAGAACTAACTAGAATAATTTATTTTTCCTCTATCATTGGAAAAATAAGTTTAACTGCTTCAGTTTCTAAAGGGATTTTATTTTATTTTTGGTCATCAAAATGACGATAATAAACACTGGTATCTAAATAAACCCTAATCACATTATAGTACCCATTACTACCCCCTTACAACATCAGAATATTATCGGTATTTAATTATCTTTATATAGTTTTGTTTGTTCATGCCAACCTACTTATACAAATTTGATAAATCTTTATTACCAATGATTAAGCAAGGGTTATTTATATCAAGTATTAGCCTCAATTATTCCTTCAGCTTCGAGAGCGATCGCCCTCAATTTATCCAAAGTTTTATAATTAGCTGACTGCCATAAACCTCGTTGATTTGCCTCTAATAATCTTTCTGCCATATCTCGCAATGCCCAAGGATTTTTTTCTTGTATAAATGACTGTACATTCTCATCAAAAATATAAGCTTCAGCTACTCCTTGATACATAAAATCTTCTACACATTTTGCCGTCGCATCATAAGCAAATAAATAATCTATTGTAGCTGCCATTTCAAAAGCTCCTTTATAACCATGACGCATAACTCCAGCTATCCATTTAGGATTAACGACTCGCGAACGATAAACCCTAGCAATTTGTTCTTTTAATTGTCTAACTTTAGGATTTTCTGGCAAAGAATTATCTCCAAAATAAGTATGAGGATATTTGCCAGTTGAAGCACGAACTGCAACAGTCATTCCTCCTTGAAATTGATAATAATCATCCGAGTCTAATAAATCATGTTCTCTATTGTCTTGATTATGCAAAACTATCTGCATTTGCTGGAGACGTTGGGAAAAAGCTTCGGGAGAATTTATGACTCTTTTTTCGGGATTATAACTATTATTAATTCCCGTATAAGCATAGCTGCTCCAATTAATATAAGCTCTAGCTAAATCTTGGTCATCTTGCCAATTTTGAGATTCAATTAAACCTTGTAAACCAGCACCATAAGCTCCTGGTTTAGAACCGAAGATTCTATATTGAGAACGTGCTTTTGCCTGAACTTCAGTTAACCCTAATTCTTGCCAATATTTGACTTCTTTTTTAACCTGAGTAGCTAAAGGATTTTCTGTTTCAGGCTCATCTAAATTAGCTACAGCAATAACAGCTTGGTCGAATAAATCAATAATATTAGGAAAAGCATCTCTAAAGAAACCAGAAATTCTTAAAGTTACATCTACACGGGGTCTTCCTAATATTGAAATTGGCAAAATTTCAAAGTCAATAACTCTTCGGGAAGGTCTATCCCAGACTGGTTTTACTCCTAATAAAGCAAGTGCTTCAGCAATATCATCTCCACCAGTTCGCATCGTCGAAGTTCCCCATATTGATAACCCTAAAGTTTGAGGATATTCCCCATTTTCTTGAGTATATCTTTCAACTAAGTTTTCTGCTGCTAATTGCCCTATTCTCCAAGCAGTTTCTGTAGGAATAGCACGAATATCTACAGAGTAAAAATTCCGACCTGTCGGCAAAACATCTGGTCTACCTCTTGTGGGAGCGCCGGAGGAACCACTAGGGATATATTTGCCATCTAATCCTATTAATAAGTTCACGATTTCTTGATTAGTTTTTTGCAGGGAAGGTAGTAGTTTTTGGCGAATCCATTCTAATTCTTTGTTTGTCTGTTGGAAGGGAGAGTTAATCAGATTTTGGTTAATTAAATTTTCCACTAAACTAGCTGCTTTTTCTTCCAATAATTCAACAGCATCACCCACAGTACGACAAGATTTTTCATCTATAACTAAGCTCGGATTAATAATTGTAGAAAAATCGTCAGTGAGAGGGTCAAAGTCTAAATTTAAGTCTTCAGCTAAAGCACGAGTTAAACCTAAGCGAGTGGTGCTAGGATGACGAGCGATCGCTATGATTAAATCTCGCAGTTGTTGACCTCGAGGAGGTTGGCCAAATATATGTAAACCATCACGAATTTGTGCTTCTTTTAATTCGCAAAGATAACCATCTATATTGTTAATTAATTTGGCAAATCTAGCATTTTTATCATTATTTAGCTCATCTGTTTCTGTGGAAAATTTCTCCCTATTTACCTCAGAAGAAGAAACAAAGTCTGAGTCTTCTTGAGAACCCTCAGAGTCAGAAGCCACACTTTCTATTTTTGTTGTTTCTATAGAAAATTTTTCCCTGTTTACCTCAGAAGGGGAGAGGAAGTCTAAGTCTTTTTCGGAACGGGAAAACTCAGAGATTACATCTTCAGTATTAGTGAAAAGTTTCTCCCTGTTTACCTCAGAAGGAGAAAGAAAGTCTGAGTCTTTTTGGGAACCCTCAGAGTCAGAAACCACACTTTCTATATATGTGGAAAATTTTTCCCTGTTTACTTCAGAAGGGGAGAGGCAGTTTGAGTACTTTTGGGAACCCTCAGAGTCAGAAGCCGCACTTTCTATTTCTGTTGTTTCTATGGAAAGTTTCCCCCTGTTTACCTCAGAAGGAGAAAGAAAGTCTGAGTCTTTCTGGGGACCCTCAGAGTCAGAAACCACACTTTCTATATATGTGGAAAATTTTTCCCTGTTTACTTCAGAAGAGGACCTGTTTACTTCAGAAGAGGAGAGGAAGTTTGAGTACTTTTGGGAACCCTCAGAGTCAGAACCCACACTTTCTATTTTTGTTGTTTCTATGGAAAGTTTCTCCCTGTTTATCTCAGAAGGAGAAACAAAGTCTGAGTCTTTTTGGGAACCCTCAGAGTCAGAACCCACACTTTCTATTTTTGTTGTTTCTATGGAAAGTTTCTCCCTATTTATCTCAGAAGGGGAGAGGAAGTCTAAGTTTTTTTCGGAATGGGAAAACTCAGAGATTACATCTTCAGTATTAGTGGAAAGTTTCTCCCTATTTACCTCAGAAGGAGAAACAAAGTCTGAGTCTTTTTGGGAACCCTCATACTCAGAAACCACACTTTCTATATATGTGGAAAATTTTTCCCTATTTACCTCAGAAGGGGAGAGGAAGTCTAAGTTTTTTTCGGAATGGGAAAACTCAGAGATTACATCTTCAGTATTAGTGGAAAGTTTCTCCCTATTTACCTCAGAAGGAGAAACAAAGTCTGAGTCT
>JAKQYE010000099.1:12654-21328 GCA_023356605.1 Trichodesmium sp. MAG_R02
TTTTGGGAACCCTCATACTCAGAAACCACACTTTCTATATATGTGGAAAATTTTTCCCTGTTTACTTCAGAAGAGGAGAGGAAGTTTGAGTACTTTTGGGAACCCTCATACTCAGAACCCACACTTTCTATTTTTGTTGTTTCTATGGAAAGTTTCTCCGTGTTTATCTCAGAAGGAGAAACAAAGTCTGAGTCTTTTTGGGAACCCTCATACTCAGAAACCACACTTTCTATTTCTAATGATAAATCTTTATTTATACCTTCTTTTTCTATGAGATTAATTATCCGTTCTCGGAGCACAGATAACCGAGATGGATCTAAATTTTGCGCCTCATAATATTCATCAATTAAATTTTCTAAATGTTGTAAACCTCCATAAATTTCAGCACGAGTCATCGGTGGAGTTAGATGATCAATAATTACAGCTTGAGACCTACGTTTAGCTTGAGAACCTTCCCCAGGATCATTAACAATAAATGGATAAAAATGTGGCAAAGCGCCAAGTGCTATTTCTGGAAAACATTCTTGAGATAAACCGACACTTTTGCCTGGTAACCATTCTAAATTTCCATGTTTTCCCACATGAATAATTGCATCTATTTTAAATCTTTCTCTTAGCCAATAATAAAAAGCTAAATAATTAGGAGTCGGTTCTAAGTCTGGAGCATGATAATTTAAACTAGGGTCAATATCGTAACCACGCGAAGGTTGAATGCCGACAAAAATATTTCCTAGCTGAAGTCCTGGAATAGGAAAGTTATCTACTTCTTTCACATCACTATCTTTCTGAAATTCTGAAAAATGACTTGAAACAGATTTGACAAAAGATAGAGGAATAATTGTAGAATTAATTCCTACATCTGTACTAAAGTCTATGTTATTCTTATTTGCCCATCTCTGAATAATTTTTTCTCGTATAACTTTTGGAAAACTAGCAAAATATATTTCAAATTCTGCTAAAGATAAAGACTGAAAAACAGGACGTAATTCACAACTTTCCAAGTCATTTGTTACTCCAGAAGTCAGACGTTTAATTAACTCATGTCCCGTTGTCGGTATATTTTCTAAATAATAACCAGTTTGTTGTAAAGCTTGAAGAATTTCTACACAACTAGCAGGGGTATCTAATCCAACTCCATTAGCAATACGACCATCACGATTAGGATAATTTGCTAATATTAATGCGATGCGACGTTGAGATGCTGGAGTTTTTCGTAACTTGATCCAATTAGCCGCTAATTCTGACACAAACTCTATTCTATCTTCAACCGGAAAATAACTAATTACATCTGTCTCTATCGCGGAATTCAAAGTTTGAATTGCTTTAAAAGAAACTGGTCGACTAATAATATTTCCATCGACTTCCGGCAGGGCAATATTCATTGCTACATCCCGTGGTGAAAGACCTTTAAGTTGACTTTCCCACTGCTCAAAGTTACCACCACTAAAAATTACTTGTAAAACTGGTACATCTAAATTTTTTCCCTGTCTTAATAAATGATGATTAGTATATTTTTCACTGGAAAAATCTAGATTATTTACAATAGAGACAGCAAAACTAGTTGTATTTAACAATAATTGAATTGCTTCACCATTTTCAGGTTGAAAATATTTCAATACTTCTCTCTGTACTTCTATATCTCTAGGAGAAGAAACAAATACTGGAACAGGTTCTAAATTTTTTTCTATTAAAGCTTTACAAAGAGCATCTATCGGAGCAATATTTCCAGATAAATAATGAGCCCGATAAAATAATATTCCGACTTTTGCCTTTGTGTTTTGCTCTTCTTTTTTCCTAGGATAAATTCCAACTCGCGGTACTGATATAGGTGAAATAAAATCATAATTCTTTTCCAGACAAATATTAGTGACAAGTTTGAGACCATTAACAAAATTATCTACCCCACCTTCTATTAAATATTGCCAGAATTGATTAACTAAATAAATTGAAACATTAGAATAACTAATTAAATCTGGATCTGGGCGATCATCTCCAGGAATAACTATTAGTTTTGTCCCTTCTTTTTCTATCACTTCTAGCAAGACTTCTAAACCATAAGACCAATAGGAACGTCCTCCTAAAAGTCGAAGAATAATTACTTTTGCCTTGGATAAAATATCATCAGCATAAGTATCAATAGTTAATTGTTGTTGTAGGTGAAGTAAATTAGCAACTCGCAGTTTTGGAAAATCAAAAGGTAATTTATTAACTGCTGCTGCTAATGTCTGAATATCTGTATCTGCCGCAGTTAAAAATACTATTGGTGCGGGAGTTTGTTTAATAAAAATTACTCCTTCTGCTTGAGGGTTCCAACCCCCAGGGATAGCTGCTATTCGATGCATATATTTGTATTGTTTAAAAAGCCTAATAATTCTAGCATATTCTTTTGTTCTTATCTATTAAATAGTTAAAGCAAGCTATAAGTGCTTCAACTTCCGGATTTTTCCCTTTATCCCTGTATATTACATATAATAGCAATTAAATTAATTTTTAAATTAGAGATGAAAATAATAGAAATAAACTTGACAATTTGGAGAATATTCTTGATAGTATTATCAATGTGTGTGGGAATGATAAGTGGTGTGAGTGGTTATCTATTTACTAAATCTCAACTATCTCAAATTCCATCAATGACAATGGAAGTTCAGGAAAGTCGTTATCTAATATCTTTAACAGGTAAAGTTATAGAAAAACCTTGGAGTAAAAGTGATGAGTCTTGGATAGCAGGAGATGGTGATTATTATGTCTTAGATGTGGGAGATTTAGAAATAGAAAAACCTTCTGCTAAAGAAGGTGTAATTCTGCGTGGTTCAAGGGCAATCCTTTTTGAAAGTTTTGCCAGATATGTTGGAAAAAAAGTGGAAGTAAAAGGAGAATATGTTGATAGTAAACCATATCAACCAAAAAGTGCTTATGAGTCTTATCCAATGGGAATTGATGGCAGAGCTTTACCTAGAGGTGAAGGATTTAAAGTATATGAAATTAGGGTGTTAAATGAAGAGATATAGCCCTATGAGCAAGTCAAAACTTAAAAGTAATTTCTAGACCAAACTTTTCCTACGGAAATGCTCTATAAACAGGATTTAATAATGTCTGTGCTCTAAATATTTAGTGCTATAATTTTCTCTCTTGTCACAATAAAAAATACTAACTCTAGTCTTTCCTATCGCAAAAATGGGTTCTACCTTTTCCCTTTTACTATTTATCTTAGAAAGAAAAAATTGCTTATTTCTCTATAAAAAAGTTAGAGAAAATTCCCACCTTTTAAACCCTATTATCTGGTATCTGAAAAAAAAGTGAGATAAAATTATTTCAATCTTTTATCAGAAGTAGATTATACCTGAGTCTATCCCCAGACAAATCCCAGATTCGCTTTCGGCTCGGCAAAAAGATTCTGATGCTCTTACAGCCCACAAAAAAGTTGTCATAAATTCCTGTAATAAATGCTTATAAAGTTCCTGTAAAATTTGTTAAAGGTTTATAAGTATAACATTTTCTCAACTCTCCTATTAATTACTGACAAATCATGAAAGTATAAGGGGTAAAAACTAAAATAGAGTGGCATATATAGCAATCCTAAATAGGTTGCAACAGATATATATTAATAATAATAATAATAACATATCCACTTCTTTAATAAAAAAATGAATATTTTAGATGAACTAGACAATTTTATAAATCAAACATACATAGTCAAAAGAAATAAAAAGAGCCAAGGCACGTCAAAATGATTTTATAGGGAAAATATCACAGTGAAATTAAAGAATTATTAAATGTAACTCAGCAGTTTTATTAGTGAATGGAAAAATCAAGCAATTTTTCATGGTGTAGAAAGTTTAAAACTTCAATATAAGGGAACACAAGATTACTTAAAGGCGGTCGAAAAAGAGCAAATAATTGAGTGGATGAGGGCACAAAGCTACCTAAGATTATAAGATTTACAAGAATATTTAAAAAAGCAATATGATGTAGTTTTTGATCGATTACAAAGTTATTATGACTTACTAAAAGAAGCGGGAATAACTTGGAGAAAAACTCACTCATATAAATCCATCTAAAAATGAGGAATTAGTGAAAGCAAAAAAAAGTTAGGGAAGAACTATTGGTTAAATGGCAACCAGAAATAAAAACTGGAAGGCTTGCGGTATTTATGATTGACGAATGTCATTTATTATGGGGCTATCTCAATAGCTATACTTGGGGCTTAACAGATAAACGAATAAAAATTTCTCTTAAAAATGAAAGAGAAAGACAAACTTATTATGGACCCTATTATTATTAAACTAAGGAATTTATTGTGCAAGAATTAAAGAAGTGGAAATACTGAAAATACTATGGAATTTGTTAAATATTTAAAAGAGCAAAGACCGAGAAAAAGATTGGCAATATTTTGTGAGGGTGCAAGTTATCATAACTCTCAATAGTTTCGAGAATTATTGAAGTTAATTAATGAAGAAAAACCCGAAGAAAAATGGTGGATAAATTGTCTAAAATTTGCTCCGAATGCCCCAGAAAAACCCAGTAGAAGATATTTGGTTACAAAGGAAAAATTTTATAATTACATTTTATCATCTTTGTAGTTCTTTTCAAATAGTTAAGTGGCTATTTGAATTTTTTGCAGATGGTCAAATATTTTATTTTCCAAAACTTTTTCAGTATGGAATTTTGCCACAACCACCCAGAAGATTGCTATAGTACTGGCTTTATTGAGGAGTTAAGATTCTTTTAATCCTAAGGACTTTAGCTTCCCTTGAATTTTTTTCAATGTAGTTTCTCTGAAAAAAAATCCTAACTATCCATTCTTCTGTCACAGTCTTATATTGTTTATTTGTGATTAAATAATCAACTTTAGTTGCATCTTTTGCATAACTATTATTCAGAAGGCACTTCAATAGTTATTTGGTCAGTAAAACCTTTAATTTCTGCTTCTATAAATGGCAACCTGAACTATAGTCATTCTGGTTAAGATTGAGACCTTATCTTCCTGGCTTTAAAGGGTTTTAGGTGAAAAAGTGCCCCATTCTTATTTGGAATGACTATATTTTAGGTACATCCTGTTCTCAAGTTACTTCAGTAAAATATTTCTGAGGTAAAGATAATATAATTTCATCATTTTTTTCCTAAAAGTCTAGTTATTTACCTAGGGAGTAAAGATTTACTACCTCTAGTATTTCCCCTCGCCAAAGTCCGAAAATTTCTACCTTTTCCCCTCTAGTATTTTCTGAGTCTAATATCAGCCACAAAAATACAAAGGCTAGAGTTGCTTTTGCTCATTTATGGAGTAACTCTTTGTCCTAAAATTAAACAGTATTGGTATTGACTTGAGAGGAAAAAATTTGCTTTATTCTTTATTTTAACCAGATATAGTTATTTTAAATAAGAATGATACATTTTTCGTGTGAAATAATTTCATAGCAAGAAACACTTGTCTCAATTCTATTGTGAAACGACTATATATGTGGTCTAGAAATATTATGTTTAAAGATTTCCTCAAAACTTTGATTTCTGATATTTTCTGATTCTTTTCCCCATTTCCATAAACTTTCATAGAAAAAGAATGATACTCCCGCAAAATTTCTCTTCCGCACAGCTTCTATTTGTTTTTGAATTGTTTTTATCGGAGTAGAATTATCTTTTAAACCAGTCAAAATTCCAATGGCAAAAGGAATATAATTTTTTGCTAATTTAACCTCTGCTCTTTCCAACTCATTCATAAAACGTTTAATATCTGAACGATAAACCTGTAAAACTATTTCATCAATCCATTTTTCTCTTTCCCAAGTAAACCAGTCTTGCAAATAAGCAGGTAAAGCAAAGTGTAAAGGATTTGGAGATACAGAAATAATACAGTTCGGTTTTATCGCTTTTATTTCTTCAGAAACTCGCTCCATAAAATTATTGATTTTATCCGCTCGCCAACGGACCCAAAAAGTTTCTTGATAATTATCAGAAGGTGATAATCCAGGAAGTTCTTTTTCATATAATTTAACTGTAAAATCATCATAACCAAATTCAGAAGGTAAGCCAAAATGGTCGTCAAATTGTATTCCATCTATATCGTATTTAATCACAATTTCCATGACTAAATCTAAGATAAATTGTTGCACTTCTGGATGAAAAGGATTAAGCCAAACTCTAGGATGTTTTCCTTCCATTTTTATAGTAGTTCCATCCTTACGTTTAGCCAACCAATTAGGATGTAATCTCACTAATTCTGAATCTGCAGGTGCCATAAAACCAAATTCAAACCAAGGAATAATTGTTAAACCTTTTTTGTGTCCTTCACTAATAATTTCTTGTAAAACATCTCGTCCTTGTAAACCAGGTTCAGGATCTAATGATTTGCCAAATACTTGTTGAGCTACTTGACTAGGATAGAGAGTATAACCACCTTGCCAAACAGTGGGATAAAGTGTGTTGAAGTTGAGATTTGCTAAACGATTAATTGCTGCTTTTATCCCTGAACTAGAAAATAAAACTTCGCTGTCAATATTGGTTATCCAAACACCACGAATTTCTGTTCTTTGTGCAGTTTTGCTAATTTGATTAGAGGCTAAGACAAATGTAATTGTGGTAATAATTGCAATTAGTGTTAAGGTAATATTTAGGTAAATTGATTTGGATTTAGACATGATTTTTTTAGGGGAATTAATTTTTTTATATTTGAGCTTTCGCTCAGATTCAAGCATTGATAATTAATATCAATATCAATAGGCGAATTTATTCAATTTCTGACATTATATTATCAAGATATCATAATAGAAATAAGTATTAGGAGGATCATTGGGGAAATTGATTGATATAGCAATCCTATTTTACTTGTGGCAAAAATCTTACTGCTTTTTAGGCAACAAGCAACAGGCAACAGGTAAGAGTTTCAACTTTTCTATCTACTTTTTGATTTGCCGCAACCTATGGGCGGGTTGCTATATTTAGGTATAAGATTTTTATAGGAATTAAATTTTTTTTAGTTGAGCGATCGCTTAGATTCAGAAATTGATAATTAATCTCAGCATAAATAGGACAAATCAAAGGTTAGTATTATAGTTATTTTAATTTAGATTGATACAAGTATTTCTTGCTATAACTCGCGTTTCAGCAGAAAAAGTTTTCCCTCTTTTGAATGCTTACAGTATTAATACTATACTTCTTTATAGTAGTTGTCAATTTTAAATAAAAGTTATCAATCTGATTTAATCTCAGATGGTATAATAAAAGTACAAAAAAAGGGGGGGTAAAATATATGGTAAATAAAGAAAATTCAGACAAATATCAAGAGGAAGAAAATGATGAAGAGGAAAAATATGAAAAGGATGACTTGATTTACGAGCCGGAGGAAATTAATATTATTACTAGAGAACCTACAATTGAACAGTTGGTGAGAAGAATAGATGAAAAAGTTCTTGATTTAGCTCCAGATTTTCAGCGTCATTCTGATATATGGAAGGATGACGCTATATGTAGATAATGACAAAGATTTTTTGAAGTCGATATCTCAAGCTCAAGAGAGGAAAAATTGATCCTAAAAAAGCTCAATTACACTATTTTGACCGCCGAAAACAAGGAACAGAATTTATAACTGAAGTTATATCCCCACAGATAGATCGAAACGGACGAATCGATAAATGGCCAGAAGTTTTTTTTGATGAGTGGGATAATAGTTTAGAAGCACTTTTGGAACCCAGGGAAGAATAAATATAGATTTAGAAATCGTGCTTAATGAACTTTCTCTACAGACTCCTATTGCTGATATTTCCACAGCGCGAAAATTAATGTCAGAGTTAATTCACACTTTACTCCAAGCAAAAAGTTTAGGTGTAAAACCTATACTTCGGACTCACAGTAATATTAACAATATAGAACTTGTTTGTGATTATCCTATAGCAAGTTGGCGTAACGACAAAATAGTAGATTTAGAGGAGCGTAGATTTTTCCGTAGTCTAACTCTAAAAGCTCCTTTTTGTGAGGATGTTGTCCCAGAAATTAAAAATCAATTTGATGTGTCTGAAGTTCGGCATCAAGGAACATTAGCAGAGGGTCTTCATTTTGCTTTAATTAGTGATTCTCTTGCAGTTAGTTTATTATCTGAAGTAAAATGGGATACAGATTTTTTGGATATTCAGGTGACAGAATTAGACAAAAATATAGAGTTAATTGACCAGTCCGAAAAAATTGTTCATGCTAGTCGCAGTCACTATGTAAAACAACATACCGAATGGATTAAAAACCGCATCGAAAATAAATTATTTGCTGGGCAAGTTGATGGAGAAGTATTATGGGAAAGAAGACAAGAAATTTTTCCGAATTTAATCTTCTGTGAACAAGTAGAACAAAAGTTACAAAACCTAAAGATTGGCAACCCAATTTTGCAACAAATAAAGAAACGATTTTTGGAATTAGAAAAATACTGTCAATGTTGGAAAAATGGAGCTTTTAATCCCACATTCCGCACAACATAATTGTATTACAAGAGGTTACAAGAGAATATCTATTTAATTTACGTAGAATTACTTATGGTCTTTAGTCACTTCAAGTGAGATCATAAAACTGATAATTCCATCCTTATTGAGTATCAAAAAAATGTCTTTAATAGAATCAATAACAGTTAAAAATCTTGACCACCTAGGAATAGTTGCAGGGTTAATTGATGAGATAGGAATAGTGGAACTAATTA